>CAZTSS010000043.1:0-5922 GCA_964616765.1 uncultured Candidatus Saccharibacteria bacterium | reverse complement strand
GAGGAAGAAGTTGTTGTGACGGAAGAAGAGGCTATAGCGCAGGTTAAGGCCACAGAAGAGCTAAGCGACGAGGAAAAAGCCAAGCGCGACGCCGAAAAGAAAGAAGAAAAGTCGGAGAAGGAAAAGGATAAAGGCGAGAAGAAGTAGTTTGATATAATTTGGCTAGTATGTTTAACCGCAACTACGATTTTAAAACAATTATTCAGGAAGAAGATGGCGTTTTTGTTGCCAGTGTGCCTGCCGTGCCCGGATGTCATGCGCAAGGCGCAACCTACGAGGAAGCCCGGAAAAACATTAAAGAGGCGTTAGAGCTGTGTTTAAAGGAAGCAAAGTCTAATAAGTGGTACGCACAAAGAATATACAACTATAGTTTCTAGGACAGGTTTGGTTCGAGCTGATTCCAGGTAAGCAGCAGTCAACATTGCTGGAAGAAATTGGTAAAAGAGCGTAAAGTTACTCCCAACAACCCACTCGCAAGCTATGACGCCGAGCAAATTTTAAGGAGGTGTTATGCCTGAATTAATAAGTTCAAGTAGTAATTTTGTACCCGTAAAAGACTTACCGGAGGAAATTCGGTGGGTAAAAATCATGGGAAATAGCCTTAATGGGGTAGAGGTTAAAAGTTCTATTTTAATCAGCCTGCCGTCAATAGCAATGTTCATTGGTGTAAGGACCGATGCTTTTGTGCGATGGATAAGCAAAAGTTTTTTTGTGTCACACATTTTATCCATCCACCACAAGAAAATTGATGCTCCACAAATTTGTGGAGCATGGAAAAATGGCGTCTTTATAGGTTTAACTGCGTTCATTCCCTTTGAACTGCTCCCGGAAGTAATTGTTTCCGCCAGACAGGGCGGGCTGACTCCCGAATTTCCAGAAAAAGCCCAATTGCTTTACGAACTCTCTAAATCCACTCTAAAAGCTGTGGGACTGGCAATATCCGGTAACAAGGCCAAAGCCTCGGAGGAGTTGGCGCTGGTCGGTAAGGGCTTGGGGCTGAATGTGGCGGATCAAATCATTGGCATTTTTAAGCAGTACGAAACGCGCGATTACCAAGTCCTCACGAACAAAGAGTTTAACAGTAAAGTCAAACAGCAGGGGTTAAATTATGGTGTAGTGACAGGTACGCTGACTTTGGGTATCACCAACAAAACGGTAGACGATTGGAAAAGCTTGGGCAAGCAACACAAGCTTCCGGCAAAACTTAGGACCACGAGCCGGGAAGTCATGCGCCAGCTTGCGCCAAGCGATGGCGTCGGAATGGTTTTTGGAGAGAAACACTATATTAAAGAGCCAAAAATCGGGGAAGCCGTCAAAACAGGCAAACAAGGTAAAAGTTTTTATGAGCGACTCAAAAAGGTGGGCTTACTTGATGACTAAATAATGCTATGATAGTGGTATGGATAGTACTGCCCAGAATTCCAATGTGACGGATATTTGGTCTGCGACCGGTCAAGGCAATCAGCAGGACGACCAGAATCAACCGGTTCTGCAGGGAGGCCAGCCAGCATCAGCTGGTGGAAGCTTTAGTAAGCCGGGCCTTGCAGGAGGTGGGGAAAGCGGATATGTCGGGGAAGGCCAAGAGAGTCAGGATAAGACCCAAAAACCTGAAGCTGACGAAAAATCCCAAGGACTAAAGGTCGACCAGGAAACGCTAGATTTATTGGAAAAAGCGCGCAAGCGGGAAATGGACGAGCTTGCGGAATTGCATAAACCTGTAGAACGATACAAAGTCGGCGAGGTCCAAAAACCCCAAGAAGCACTAAAAAGTCCGGAGATCGCAGGATCGCCGGAGATCCCAAAAAGTCCAGAAGTCCAAAGGTCTCCGGAAGTCCAAAAATCGCCCGAACTTTACAGACCTGAAGTCGGCAAAACACAAAAAGCCGACGCCAGCCAGTCGGCTAAGGAACTTCCCGAATCCCCCGCACCCGGGAAAATTGTCGACAAACGCACCGGCAAGGAAAAAACCCATCGCGTGGATATTAACAAGGCCGACGCCGTGACAAAAGTCGCAGATATTAAAGAGCAGGAGTTTATTGAGCGTGTGGATCAGGAGCATGTTAAGTCTATTATCTAGCTTTGGTTAGTCTATGGCTGGCATTACTTTACTACAAAACATTATAGGTTGGACAATCTTAATAGCTATGTTGCTGGTAATTTTTGTGGGTGGCTTTTTTCTGTTGGCTTACTACATTAGAACCCGCAAAGAAAAAACCGGTGCTTACAAACTGACATTTTTACAGGTAAAAATCCCGTCAGAAAATGAGATTGAAATCAAGGCCGCCGAGGCCATGTTCAGCGGGTTGATGGGCTTTAGAAAATCTTTTTTTAGCGGACTGTTTGGTGGTCAGCATCGGATTTCTTTTGAAATTGTTTCTAAGGGCGGGGCGATAGGATTTTATGTTGTGGTGCCGGACGAACTTGTCAGTTTGGTGGAGAAGCAGATTAACGGCGCATATCCGGAGGCGGAGATTGACATTATTGACCCTACGGAAATTTGGGATCGCGGGGCGTTTACGGTTGTTAACGAGGTCAAGCTTGCCGGTCCGCCGTATTACCCCATAAAACTGTATGAGGACATGGGGACGGATCCTCTAGCATCCCTTACCACGGCTATGAGCAAGACCGGTCCGGAAGAGGTTTTGGCGGTGCAGTTTGTTATTTCTCCCGCGGGTGAGGGCTGGCGACGGGCGGGTAGCGCTTTTGCCGGGTCAATAAAAATGAAGGCAGCGGACGGAAAAAGTCGCGTAGACCCGGAGTTTCTAAAGGGCGTAGAAAAAAAGCTTACCAAGCCCGGGTTTGATGTGGCGGTTAGGATGATTGCGGTTTCCGGCGACAAGTTTTCCGCCCAAACGCACTTGCGAAACTTAACCTCCAGCTTTGAGCAATTTACCGATGTCCAATATAACAAATTTAGAAAGCGCAAATTCTTAATTGTTCTAAAGCTGATTGACGACTTTATTTACCGTCGGCTTACCGTGCGCAACTTTAGCATTCCGTTCTTGGACATCTCACTCTACAGAAATTGTTCCGTCCTAAATACGGAGGAGTTGGCCACAGTTTTCCACCTGCCCAGCAAAGAGGTTAGAACCCCGGGCATTATCTGGCTGGTGTCCCGGCGGGCATCTGCTCCAGTTAACCTGCCAACCAGCGGGATGTATTTAGGTCAAAGCATTTTTAGAGGCGTTAAGAAAAAAGTCTACATGCAACAAGAGGACCGGGTCCGTCACACTTATATTGTGGGCCAAACCGGTACCGGCAAGTCGCAATTTTTAATGAGCTTGGTGTTGCAGGACATTATAAACGGCGAGGGGGTGGCGGTTATTGATCCTCACGGTAGCGATATTAGCGAGCTGTTGGAAAAAATTCCCCCGCACCGCGTGGATGATGTTATTTTGTTTGACGCGGGCGACACGGAGCGGCCCATGGGGCTTAACATGCTGGAGGCCGACTCGGAAGAAGAAAGACATCTTATTATAAACTCCTTTATAGCGTCGCTGTATAAGCTGTACGATCCTAATCACCAGGGTATTATGGGGCCCAAGCTGGAGCGGGCAATCCGTAATGTTATGTTAACGGCCATGATGGACAAAGAAAGTACCATGGTTGATGTTTTGCGACTTCTGATTGACAAAAAATATGCCGACTCGTTCATTCCAAAAATTACCGACCCGCTGGTCAAAAAATATTGGGTGGACGAGATGGCGCACACCAGCGAGCAAACCAAGGGCGAGCAAATGGGTTACTTTGTGTCCAAGTTTGATAGATTAGTAACGGAAAAAATCATGCGCAACATTGTGGGTCAGCCAAAATCGTCCTTTAACTTTAAAAAACTGATGGCAGAAAAAAAGATCTTGCTGTGCGACTTGTCAAAAGGCAAGATCGGCGACGAGAACAGCAACTTTTTGGGCCTGTTGCTGGTGCCACGGATTTTAAGTTCCGCCTTGTCCCGTCAGGCGTTGATTCAGCAGGGTCTTGAATTTCCCCATTTTTATCTGTATGTTGACGAGTTTCAGAATTTTGCTACCGACGAGTTTGCCGTAATTTTATCGGAGGCGCGTAAGTACAAACTAGATTTGATCGTTGCCCATCAATTTATTGCGCAGTTGCCGGACAAAATAAAAGAGGCGGTTTTTGGGAATGTGGGCACCAGCTGTGTGTTTAGGGTGGGCGCGGACGATGCAAAATATTTAGAGACGCAATTTGAGCCGGTGTTTAAGCAACAGGACTTAATGAATAATCCCACCGGTAGTTATTATTTGCGGTTATTGGTAAATAACCAGCCGTCGGTCCCGTTTTCTGTGAATGTGGATTGGGAGATGATTACCAATACTAAAAAGGACCGAGATATAGCAAAGCAAATTAGGGAAAACAGCCGGATGAAGTACGGCAGGCCGGCTAAGGAAGTGGAGGAATTTATAACTAAAAGGCTCGGTCCGGTGGCGGGTACGGAAGGTGACAAGCCCGGCTTTGGAGGTTTTGGTGGGTTTGGTGGCTCGGGTGGGTTTGGAAGCAGACCTTCCCCGTTTGGCGGGTTTGGCAGTGGAAGCGGGGGCTTTGGCTCTGGTGCCCCCCGCCCCTTTGGTGGTTTTGGTAAACCGTTGGGTGGCGCTCCTGCTGCACCCAACCCTGCCGGGTTTGGTGGTGGACAGGCTACTCCTGCAAGTTCAGGGATAAACGACACCACACCTGATTCAAACAGTCTTGGTGGGAAAATTTCTTCAAACGATATGTCCACTAAAACATCTGATCACAGAAACGACTTACAAACCAAGCTAAGGCCTAAAGTATCGCCAATGGGCGGGTCTGTTACAGTAGATGATCAGAACGATTCGTTGATGTGACATCTGCGCGTTTGATTAATTTGTTGACATAAGACCGAGGTCATATACAATAGATTTATGCCCAGTGTAGAAAAAGATTATTCAAATTCCTCTTTCAGTCAATTAGAGTCCGATGTCAAAAACACACAGTCAGAGTCAGAGATCCACAGTTTGCAGACCGAGATAGAGGGACGGGAATCTCAGTTAGCCCCGGCGGAGGTAAGAGAATTTTATAACGGAGCGCCGTCGGCAGAGAGATACAACTTTTCAGTTTCTATTGCCAGAAAAGCGATGGTAGAAGCGGAAAATGCCCGTAGAGAAGTCTTTGGTGAGGCGCGGTTAGGTCTTGACGCTCCGGTCCGTCTGACAAAATTTGAAGAGCTCCCGGAAAGTGGTTTGGACTTATCAGAAGACGGCACCCGGGGAGTGCCACAAATATACTACAAGCAAATTACACAGGAAAAGGGCAATTGGCTGACGGGTTCTAAGCAGGTAGAAACCGATGAAGTCGTTGTTGTTGTAAGGCTTAATAACGGGGACTCGGGAGAAGGGACGGTTGTCTGTGGCATAGCAAAACAACGCAACGGTGTGGTGGATTTTGAAAGTAGTAGCAACATTTTTTGGAATATCACCGAAGCAGATTACACACGATATATGAGTCAGACTCGACAAACGCTACTCTCTGGTGAGCAAGACGGGTTGAATAAAAGGGCTTTCACCGGACAACTCACTTCAGAACAATTTCATAAGGAATACAAAAAACAAAACCGGCGCACGCTTTATGAGGATATGGACGCGTGGGATAAGGAGCGAGGTAATAAACGAGAGGCTTGGAGGTATGAAGATGTCAAAAAGGAAACGCTTGATCGGGTTAACAACGATTATGGGGAATTGTTGCAGGAAGCCGAGAGGCGGGCAGAGGAAATAACAAGATCCACCCAAGAAGCTTTAAATTTAAATAAAGATGAGGTAAAAGGCAGAGTTAGCGATCCTATCTTTGAGAACTACATGTATTTAAAAGATAATGGGTTTTTGGACAAAGATACGGAATTAAAGAAACGCTACGGTTATATATTGGAGGACCAACTAGGTATAGACA
>CAZTSS010000042.1:0-5924 GCA_964616765.1 uncultured Candidatus Saccharibacteria bacterium | reverse complement strand
TGATTAACACAGAAATTTCCGGCAGATTGGTTCCTATAGAAAGCACCAGCACGCCGACCAAAAACGGCGACACCGAAAGACTTTGGGAGTAGCTAACCGCCGTATCCACAATAAACTTGCTGGCAAAGATAATCAGAGCCACGCCAGTTATAATTCTTGCTAGCTCTTTTAGCAGATTGACTCGCGGGTGAATAATAGCCTGTTCTAACTTTGTCACTAAAGAAGACTTGTTGGACATTGTAATACCCAAAAATACAAATGAGCAAAGGATGATTCCCGCGTCAAAAAAGCTTAGCGATTTATCCAAGACTAACAGCGCGGGCAGGGAAATTACTAAATACGCAATGTTAAAGTTTACATGCTCGGTCCGGTCGTCAAGCTTGATGCCTTTATTAAAAATTGCTAACAGCGGAACGATAAACAGGGTCAGGACAATGGATGCGCCAAGAAGATTCCCAACGGAAATACTGGGTGTTTTATCGACCACGGAGAAAAATGCTACGGAAATTTCGCTAACCGAGGTAAGCGTGCCTAAAATGATAAATGAGGTAAAAAAGGAGGATATCTTAAGATAGCGGGCAAGTTTTTCCACCGCCCCAACGGAGAGTCCGGCGCCAAGCCATAAAGCAACCAACGCGAGCAGAAAAAGCAGTAGATCTACCATGTCACAGACATTAAAACATTATTCCTGGACTATCTCAATGGACTTTATAATCACAGGCTCAAGTGGCCGGTCTTGGGAGTTGGTTTTTACCTTGCCTATGGCTTCCACCACATCCATGCCGGAGGTTACTTTGCCAAAAACGCTGTGCTTTGCGTCTAGGTAGGTATTGTCGACCAGATTAATAAAAAACTGACTGCCGTTAGTATCTGGCCCGGAATTTGCCATAGCGATTGTGCCTTTAACATTTGAATTAGGCGAACTTAACTCGTCTGCAAATTTATAAGCCGGACCTCCCGTTCCCATGCCTAAAGGGTCACCACCCTGAATCATAAAGCCGGCAATCACGCGATGAAAAATAACATCGTCGTAAAAGCCCATTTTTGCCAGATACACAAAGCTGTTGACGGTTTTAGGCCGGTTTTTGGCATCCAACTCCAATACAATATCGCCCATGGAGGTTTTTAGTGTTGCGGTGTAGCTTTTTTCCGGATCCAGTGTTTGTTCCGGTGCCGGCACTTTAAGTTTTTGCTCAGCGGTTATTTTTTGACCAGTATTTTGAGCCGTATCCCAATTTTGTTGCACCGGCTGTGGGCTTGGTGAGATCTGATCTTCTTGTGGTTTTGTTGTTGTCATACCTTGTACCTCCTCGCTTTCTGAATTTTGTTGACTGGGGGTTTCGTCCAAAGAAACTTCATCGGGTTGGGGTTCTTCCGCGGGTGTTTGGATTTCCTCCAGCGTCTTTGTCAGACTCTCATTGGCGGGCGCAGGTTCCAAGTCAACCGGCTGTTTGTTTTGCACTAACAAATAAACCACAAACCCTACCAGCAAAATACCCGTCACAAACAACAGCAACATTTTTGCAGAATTGTCCCCATCGTCATCAACTCCGTTGCTTTTTACCTTGTCGACCTCCGGCATAGCGGATATTTAACCACCACCCAAGCCCAAAATCAACCAAAATCGGCTCGTGTATACGAGCCGATTCAAGTCCGCCTAAACGGAAAGCGTCAGATTAAAGCTTAGTATCTGTTCCTAAAACCGCCTCTGTCTCCACCTCTGTCCCCGCCTCTACCGCCGTAACCGCCTCTGTCACCAAAATCCCTTTTAGGTCTTTCGGTCATAGGCCTGGCTTCGTTAACTACAATCGCTCTACCTTCTATGTCCTTGCCGTTCATCTCCGCAATGGCAGCTTGCGCATGCTCCTCGGAAACTTCTACAAATCCAAAACCTTTACTTCTTCCGCTCATTCTGTCAATAATTATTGTTGCAACGACATCGCCGTAAGCAGCAAACAACTGCTTTAACGCATCATCATTGTAACTATAGGGTAAATTACCCACATAAAGTTTGGTCATGATCTTCTAAATTCTATTCACCACCTTTTGCATAAATTGATGTATATCTAAAATCTGGGAAAAACATAAAGGTTATAAACTCACGCTTTCTTGCATTTTAGAGCAGGGTCATTATAGCACATATTTGTATGAGATGATGTCAAGTATGGACGACTGGGAAACGGCGCGGAAAATCTTACTACACGGCGGGGTGGTGGTTTTGCCCACCGATACAATTTACGGCCTGCACTGTTTGGCCACAAATCAGACCGGCATCGAGCGGATTTATAAGCTAAAAGGCCGGGATGCTTCCAAACCGTTTATTGTGTTAATTTCTTCTTTGGACGACTTAAAGCTGTTTGGGGTTAAGCTGAACGACAAATTAAAGGCGCTACTTAGAGGCTACTGGCCAGGACCAAATAGCATCATCCTCCCCATTCCCGATGCAGACGGAAAATTCTCCTACCTCCATCGAGACACCAATTCCCTGGCTTTCCGCCTCCCCACCGATAAACCCTTAAACGAATTGTTACACCAAGCTGGTCCTTTAGTTTCCACCTCCGCCAACCCCTCTGGTCATCCTCCCGCTTCCGACATTCCTGCCGCTAAGGTCTATTTCGCCAATTCTGTCGATCTTTATCTCGATGTCGGAAAATTAACCAACCCGCCGTCTTGCGTCTATAAACTGTCGGGTGGGATGTTGTTTAAGATGCGGTAGATGATTCCATCGATTCGTCCTTTGCGGGGGTTACTTGATCCGATGGCTGTTCTGCGGTTTTGTCCTCTGTCCCTATTGATTCAGCGACTTGATCTGCGGGAGTATCTAAGGTTTCCGGGGTTTCTGCAACCTCCGGCGCAACAATGATGTCGCCGAAGCGCTCTTTGACTTTGGTGGCCTGACGACCAACCTTGCCCCTTAAATAGTACAGCTTAGCGCGTCGGACTTTGCCGGTTTTTTCTACTACCAATTTTTCTATGTTTGGCGAGGCTAATGGGAAAATTCTTTCCACACCTACGCCGTCCGCACCCATGCGTCGCACGGTAAAAGTTTTGGAAACACCCTCCCCGCGTTTAGCAATAACAATACCAGTAAACGGCTGGGTTCTTACTTTGTCGCCCTCAATAATTTTATAATGCACGGTTACGGTGTCGCCCGCTCTAAACTCTGGTATGCTGTTGGTTTTGGTTGCTTTAGTCATAGGACTTGGGAATAGTATCAAATATTCTGATTTTTAACAACTGCAGTAGCGCCCTGGACGGCTTTTTCCCTAACCGCCACCTCCAACTTGTCGTCTTTAAGCATAGCGTCAACCTCGTCACCCTCTACCAAGTCGCCCGCAATTAACATGTGGGAAAGCTTGTCTTCCAGCTCCTTTTGAATCAGCCGTTTCAGCGGTCTGGCGCCGTATTCCTCGTTATAGCCCTCGTCCGCCAGATGTTCCAGCACCGGTCCGTCTACAAAAAGCGTAACTTTTTTTTCTGCCAGCATCTTTTTGACTTTAGCCAGCTCCAAATCCACGATTTTTCTGATGTCTTCTTTGGTCAGACTGCTAAACACCACCACCTCGTCAATCCGGTTTAAAAATTCCGGTTTAAAGGTGTCTTTTAGCGACTCTTTTATTTTGCGGTCAATTTCCTCTTTTTTGACTTGGTGACCTGCGGACACAGCCCGGCCAAAGCCAATGTCTGACTTTTTAAGAAGCTCGCTACCTACATTGGAAGTCATAATGAGAACTACATTCTTAAAATCCACCACCCGACCCTTGCTGTCCGTAAGCCGGCCGTCCTCCATAATTTGCAAAAGCGCATTAAAGACATCGGGGTGGGCCTTTTCTATTTCGTCCAGCAATATGACGCTAAACGGCTTGCGCCGGACGACTTCTGTCAGCTGACCGCCTTCGCCATAACCCACATAGCCTGGAGGCGCGCCAATCATCTTGGACACGGTGTGCTTTTCCATGTATTCGCTCATATCCAGTCGGACTAGAGCTGACTCGTTACCGTAGAGGACTTCCGCCAGGGATTTAGCCAATTCTGTTTTACCCACACCCGTAGGTCCCATAAACAGGAAAACACCAATGGGCCGTTTAAGATCCCGCAGACCCGCCCGCGCCCTACGAATTGCGCTACTGACTGCCGTTACCGCGTCAACCTGGTTAACCATTCTGGCGTGAATCAATTCCTCCAGCTTAATAAGTCGCTCTTTTTCTACCGCGGAAACTTCCTCTACCGGCACGCCTGTCATGCGCGCCACTACCCGAGCCACCGCGTGCTTATCCACTGTGGGCGTTTCTTCTAATTTAGTCTGGAGCCAAATGCCGGTCAGTTCTGCTTTGACTTTTTCCAAGTCGTCCAGCTCTTTTTTTGTTCTTAGCGATTCTTCCTCCGTGAGCTGAGTTTTTAGCATATCTTTAAGATCCTTGATTTTTTGCTCTACGACTTTAAGATTTTCCGGTTCTTTGACTTGGGTCAGCCGGACTTGAGCGCCAGCCTCGTCCATCACATCAATAGCTTTGTCGGGGAGAAAGCGGTCAGAGATATACCTCGCGGAGAGCTTAACCGCGGCTTCCAGCGCGTCGTCCGTAATAATTACATGATGATGTTGCTCGTATCTTTCCCTAAGACCTTTTAAAATTTCCAGCGCGTCCTCTTGGGACGGTTCTTTGACAATAATGGGCTGAAACCGGCGTTCTAAAGCCCCATCGCGCTCAATATATCGGCGATATTCATCCAAGGTTGTTGCACCTACCAGCTGGAGTTCCCCACGCGCTAACGATGGTTTTAGAATATTGGCCGCATCCATGGCCTCCGCGCTTCCGCTGGCGCCCGCTCCCACAACCTGATGCAATTCGTCAATAAACATAATGATTTGACCTTGGGCTTTAATAACCTCACCGATAATATTTTTAAGCCGTTCCTCAAACATGCCACGGTGATTGGTACCTGCAATGACGGCGGTAAGGTCCAAGGCAAAAACCCGTTTACCGCGCAAAGGTTCCGGCACCTGACCGGAAACGATTCTTTGGGCTAAACCCTCCACAATAGCGGTCTTACCTACTCCGGGATCGCCGATTAATACGGGGTTATTTTTGGTACGTCGACATAAAATGTGGACGAGTCGCTCGATTTCGTCTTTGCGACCGATGACAGGATCCAGCCGACCCATTTTTGCCATGTTTGTTAAGTCGCGTCCAAATTTGTCCAACATAGTAGCCGACTCGGACGACACTTGGGAGAGTTCAAAATGACAGCGTTCGCAAAGAGCGAGGTACACCTGCTTAGCGTCAACTATCTTATATGCTGTAACCGTTGCGGGATTTTGCCCGCATCTTTGACACATGATCATAGCTTTACCTTAGCACATTGTTAGCAGTTGCGCAATGTGTGTGCTAAACGACTTGTGACTATACTCGGTTTCCCGTGTCTTCTCGGGATGGGTCCCTGTCCCCCGCCATGGCGGGGGACGCCCATCCCTCTAATCCACGGGAAACCTAGTTTAAATTCACATCATCGCAATCTTATTAGTGTTCCCACACATCGCTCACCACCGGATCGCTTACCACGGGCACTTTTTTAATTACCAACTCGCCTGCCCGTACCATTTCTTCCTGCTGACATGTCGCCCAATGCTCCGCCTGATCCGCCCGGACTTCTGTAACAACTTCGTCATGGACGGTGTGGGTGATAGCACCCTCAATACCCTCCTTTTTCATCCGCTCGCTGATAAATACCAAAGCGTATTTTATAACATCCGCGTTTGTACCTTGGATCGGGTGGTTTTTGGCCTCGCGTTGGATTTGGGAAATGCGTTTTTTATACTCCGGGTCCGCGGGATCGGGCTTTTTGTACCAGCGTTTTCTACCTGCTGGCGTGGTACTCCAGCCACGCAGTACAGCTTCGTTGGCCGTTCTGTCCAAAAAAGTCCG
>CAZTSS010000041.1:0-5949 GCA_964616765.1 uncultured Candidatus Saccharibacteria bacterium | reverse complement strand
CTTTTTTCTTGTCGCCCTTACCGCCTACAATCGTGGTGTTGTCTTTGTCGGCAATAACTTTGTCGGCCTGACCCAAGTCCTCCACTTTTGTAGAATCCAGCTTGCGACCCAACTCCTCGGAGATTACTGTAGCGCCGGTTAAAGCCGCAATGTCGCCCAACATCTCTTTTCTTCTGTCGCCAAAACCCGGAGCCTTAATTGCCAAAGCATTAAAAGTTCCGCGGATCTTGTTGACAACCAAAGTTGCCAACGCCTCGCCTTCAATGTCGTCCGCAATAATCACCAAATTTTTTGACACCTTAACAAAACCCTCCAACAAGGGCAAAAGATCCTGAATGCTGGTGATTTTTGTGTCGGTAACCAAAATATAGGGCGACTCAATTTCCGCTTCCATTTTGTCCGGATTAGTCACAAAGTAGGGCGACGCAAAACCTTTGTCAAACTGCATGCCGTCTTTGTGCTCTTTTTCCATTTTAAGGCCTTTGGATTCTTCCACAGTAATAACGCCGTCCGCGCCTACTTCTTCCATAGCGTTGGCTATTAAATCCCCAATTTCTTTATCCTGGGCGGAAATAGTTGCTACCTGGGCTTTTTCTTCTTTGGTGGTAATTTTTTTAGACAGCTTTTCGACTTCTTTAACTACCATGTCAAGCCCTTTTTCCAACCCGCCTCGGAGCATCATGGGGTTAGCGCCCGCGGAAATATTGCGCAGACCTTCTTCCACTATTGCTTGGGCTAAAACAGTCGCGGTGGTAGTACCGTCGCCCGCAATATCGTTGGTTTTTTCTGCTGCTTGTCGCACCAACTGCGCGCCCATGTTCTCAAATTTGTCCGTCAGCTCAATTTCTTTGGCGACGGTAACGCCGTCATGTACCACTTGCGCGGCTCCCCAAGATTTATCAAGCGCCACATTTCTCCCTTTGGGACCAAGTGTAGTGGCCACAGCCTTGGAAAGCTTGTTAATGCCGTCCATCAGCTTTTTTCTTGCCTGGTCGCCGTATACTATTTGTTTTGCTGCCATATTTTCCTTTCTTAGCCTTCAATAACGGCTAAAATATCTTCTTCTTTAACTAACAAGTATTCTTTTCCGTCAATTTTTATTTCTGTCCCGCCCCATTTTTTATAAATGACCTTGGCGTCCACCGCAACGGAAATTTCCATAGGTTTGCCGTCCTCGTCTTTTTTGCCGGGACCTTTGGCTAAAACTTTACCCTCTTGGGGTTTTTCCTTAGAAGTATCCGGAAGCACTATTCCGGAGGGTAGTGTGGTTTCTTTTTCCGCGGGCTCGATCAAAAGATAATCGGCAAGCGGTTTGACACTTTTAACTGATGCCATAAACCTCCTTTTGGACTTTTTGTCCGAAAATTTAATTTAGTAACTTGTACGACACTTTTCCACGCGACTTCTTATCTGCATGACTTTGGGTCGCCGAGCGCATATTTTAAACTTGCGCGCTAGATTTTTAGCACACTCGGGGTGAGAGTGTCAATAGGTGTAACATACATACCAATTTACTGTGTTTTTTGGCAACTTCAATGCCAAATTTCCTCTAGCCCGTGGTTGCAGTGTAAAAAGGGTGTAGTTAATTTGGACTTTGGAGGCCTGAGCCGGAATCGAACCGGCGTGTAGAGGTTTTGCAGACCCCCGCCTTACCACTTGGCTATCAGGCCACAACAGGGCGATTATCAACACCAATCGTTTATTACCTATCCATTCCCTTACTCCCGTCCTGTTAATCGTCGTCCAGTTGATATTTTAACATTAAAGTGGTAAGTTTTGGATATGGCGGACAAGGTTTCCACAATCTTTACTTCTACCAACCAAAAATATTACACTTCCCAACCTACGCCTGCTAAAAAGTCTACCGCACGCAACATTGTAGCGTTTTTGGTGACGGTTTTAGGCGTCGTCCTGACCGCGTATTTTGGGTATTTGCTGGTGACCCGCCTGGGTTCGTCGTCCTCCAAACCCTATTTAATTGCAGATGTATACCATGGCAAAGCTAAAGTTTATGTTGACGGAACGCAGGTTGGGGAAACACCGTTGGAAAATTTTGTCGTCAAAAAAGGTCTGCGCAAAGTTAAGCTGGAGTCAGAAGCCGCAACTTACGAAACCAGTGTAACTTTTAGTCCGGGTCTGCCCGGTTTGATTAAGCGGGATTTGGGCGTGGACCAGATTTTTTCTGCCGGACTTGATTTGTGGGTGGAAAAATCGGCTACCGGCACAAATTTAAGCATTATTTCCGAACCGTCTGACGCGATGGTATTTATTGACGGCACAGAATCTGGAAAAACACCTTATTCAACAGACAAACTTACGGCGGGCGCGTATGATGTCCGACTGGAAAAAGAGGGCTACGAGCCAATTAGTGAGCGTATTAATATCGTCGACAAGCAGAAAGTAAACTCATCGTTTAAGCTTTTTCCTTTGCCCGCGCCGGTTAGCGTCAAGCTGTTGGAAGGCTCAACAAATTTATATGACATGGTTTCTGCCAACTCTTTTGTAACGACAAATCCCAAGGCTTGGGCGGACGCGCTGATTTACTGGAACAAGACGCGGGGTATTAACATTATGGGTTATGGTATTAACCGTGAGTTGGTTTTTAATTATATTTTGGACTTTAATGGGGTGTTGTACGGTACTGACGGGGCGGTGGTTGCGCCGGAAAAACTTGTTTTGGGCGACGGGAAAATTGCCTATTTGCGTCGGGAAGCTGATGGCGCGGGGATAACGAGTCAGGCAAAAGAGAGTCTGGCTAAACTTGGGACTAGTGTGGAGGGTGGCAAGACGGCAAAAGTCAAAGATACGGGCTTAGGCTGGTTGCGGGTGCGGAGTGAGCCCAGCTTAAACGGGACAGAGGTTGGCCGGGTGAACACCGGCGAGACGGTTTCTGTTTTGGAGGAAAAACCCGGTTGGTTGCAGGTAAAGTCCTCTACCGGCTTGACCGGTTGGGCTTCGGCGGACTACTTGGAGCTACTTAAATAAAACTTCATGTGTATGTGTTTGGGAACGACATACTTATTTACATATTTACTGAAAATATGAAAGTATGCAGATAAGTAAGTAGTTTGGGTGATATTGGTAGTGGTTTCCGTTCACCCTATTCTTTAGTTAAGATACCAATCTATTAATTCCGGGCGGAGAATTTTAACTTTTTGTAAGGTTTCTTTATACTCATCTTCCAAGCCCAGCAGTTTTTGATATTTGGCGACTTGGGTTTGGATGCCAACATCGTTGGGGTAATCCTGCGACAATTTGGTGTAGTAGTCATCAGCTAAAATCAGGTAGTGGGGATCGGTAGGGGTTATTGCCGACGCCTCCCGGGCATCCTGATCGGAGTTATTTGTTGCATCAACCAGATTCTCAAGAGCCAAAAAATAATATAGCGAGATATTTCCCCGCAAAGTCGCCAGGTTTTTTGGGTTCAAGCTTGTTGCAGTCGTTACATCCTCGTATGCAAGCGCCTTTATTCGGTCGACCTGGTCTCTTGGCTGACCGACAAGCGTCAGCATGTAAGTTTTAGCCCGCTGTCTATAGTAATAAGGTTCGTTAGGATTTAACTCAAGCGATTTAGTGCTGTAGTCCAAAGATTTTTTACTTTCTCCTGCCTCAAAATACCCGTCGGAGGCCTTGCTAAACATGTCAGCCAAAATTTGTCGACCGAATAAGATAGTTGCGTAAAAATAAACAAAAATGGCTAACATCGTAAGGAGGGTTTTATATCGGATTGTTGGTTGGAGCTTCAACTTGGTTGGATTAGTTTTTAAAGTCAGAAGCGCCAGAAAAGTCCAAAAAAGCAAGGCGGTGTAAACGGTAGGCCAGCCAAAGATGTTAGTGACAAATAATCCAATCAATGCGGGGGTAAGCACGGGGTGTTTTGCTAGTAAGACCTTAATAATTATTGCCAAGTAAATCAAAAGTCCCAAAAGGCCGTTTTGTGCTAAAAGTTCAAGATAATAGTTGTGCGGTTTGTTTAAGATAAAATTCCATTCCGATGAATAATTTAGTGATGCTGGTCTAAAAAATTGGAAGTCGTAGGGAAAGGTTTCCGGACCGGTTCCGATCAAAAAGTTTTTGGGCGAGGCCAGCCAAAGTTTTACTGTGCCTTCCCAAATGCCTTTTCGGATAAAGCCACTGTCGGAGAGATTGTATTCGATAGGTTTTGTTTGCGGATTGGGATCGGTTTGATTAGTAGGTGAGGAATCTTCAGACAGGTTTTCTGTTGGGCTGTTTGTCCTGTCTGTTTTGATGCTTTTTTGTGTGGTTGACTGGCTGTGATTGATCGGAACTTCTTTCAGGACATCGTTTAATCTTTGTTTGAAGATCCCGGGATTTGATAAAGCTGTTGCGCAACACACCAGCAAAAGGATTGCTAGGCCACGCCAGTTTTTTAATGTCGCTCTCTTGTTTAAGATCAAAACGAAGGCGCAGGATATTAAGAGTCCAATAAGTCCGGAAACAGAATAGGCAAACCAAAAACCGGTAAAGCCCAAAGCAAAAAGAAAGTACCAACCGGAATGTTGCAAGGACGCTTTGTTTAGCGTGCTGGGGCTGTGCGTTAGATCGTTGGAGTTTAAGGCAAAGTACAGAACAATCGGTAAAACCATAGTGCAGTAGGTGGCATACCAATTAGGTTGACCAAAAGTGGAAAAGGCGCGGGTGGTGGTATCGGTTGTCCAGGTTCCGGCCAGGCCAAGGTGTTGCATGATTGAATATAGTGAAATCGGAAGCATAGTTAAAGCCACGGCTTTGAGGACACTTTGGGTTTTTGGTTTTAGCTGTAAAACAGTCCAGTAAAGTCCAAAAAAGATTAGGACAGAAACAAGCCCGCCGTTGAATCTGGAAAAATAGCCCCATAGTGAGGTGTAAAGGTGGTTGGAAAATATGGTCGACAGGATAAAGCTGAGGACAAATAGTCCTACGAGCAAAGTATAGCCACCGTGAAGTCGGACGAATCCGTGGTGAGGGTAAGCAGATATATCGCATTGTCGATCGTTAGGTGATGTTGGGGATTGATTGGTTCCGTCCGCCTTCGTCCTGTCGCCCGAACCCCAAAGTCGTCCCAAAACAGTCAGTAAAATAAGTAGCGAGCCCGCAAAATACACAAAATACAACTTGGGAAATTCAAAAGCTTCATTAAATGCGTTGGAAAACAAAAACGGCGTCAGAATCAAAAGTCCGTAAAATAGCTTTTCCCCAGCAAAAAAGGTTGACAGTATTTTTCTCATTGACTATCATAATAATAGATTTCTGCCTATGTTTTCAAAGTTGCTTGTAAAATTAATCGACGAAGCCATTGTGCCGGCGCTTTTTTTGGTCGCGGTTCGCATAATTTCCCTGGTGTTTATTTCCCGAGGTTTCGATATTCCCATCAGTCTTGGATCGGGAGGTTTTATGTATAGCTCGTCGGAGGACTATCTGCTGGTCAACACCTACTCCGTACTTTATATGACTTTGGCCATCTGCTTAGGCCTTTTGCGAGTGCTGGTAAAATCCGTGGTTTTCCACGATACGCATATAACTCCGCCGTTGGCCGCCAAGCTACACAGCCTAAGGCTTGAGCATCTGATTCAAAACACCTTTCAGCTGTATGTCCAGAGCATTGTTTGGTTAGCTTATCTGTACTTCTTGACTATCGGGGCGGGTTTAATGGGTCTCTTTGGATTGGTGCACGCTTGGGTGGCTTGGGTGGCTTTGGGTTTGGCGGTGTTGTTTAGCTATATTTTTATTTTGGACGCGGAACGGGAAATTTTGGCGCACATGCCTAAAAAGAAATGAGATTTACCAAATCAGAATATTTTGAAATAAAATTGGCAACGGATTTACTGCTGTTGATTTTGCTCTTGGCGCTTTTAGCCTTGCCGGTTGCTTCTTTGGGACTTTCCGGGGTGCGCGAGGGAGCAAAACCGCAGGTTGCTGGGAGTTCCTCGGTTACGCAAGAAAATTAGT
>CAZTSS010000040.1:0-5974 GCA_964616765.1 uncultured Candidatus Saccharibacteria bacterium | reverse complement strand
TATGACACTTCTACAATAGTTCGCCAATAATTTTTCGCGAACCGTTTTTTGGTTGTCAGAAAGGCAAAACTAACCTATTCAAAAATAATAAGTGAACTACCTTTTTATCTATTAACTGATCACCCCCGCCATCTTTAAATTTTTTCATGTGGTATTACCGTTGTTCGCTTTTATTTATTAATTAATCACCTCACTATCTTTAATTTTGTTCATGTGGTATTACCGTTGTTCGCTTATTTTTTAGCTAATCCGGTATTTTGTTGTCACTGCCGGACAATATTAGTTCGCCAATTTTAGTAAGCGAACTAATGGACTTTTCTCCTGCGTTTTTGCTTGTAGCAACAACTTAAAATTGCCAAAAAACGCTTGATTGTTCGTTTAAAAATGGGTCTCGAGGGTACTATACTCAACTTACCCAAATTTGCACCGCAAATTTGGGTTTAATGAACCTCCCTGCGTCAAGACCGCAGGGTATCAGGGGAATGCATGCTTTTGGCTTTGTGAGTTAAAAAAGCCTAAGTTGGGCTTCTTCTGGGGTTTTACCTTGACTGCGTACATAATTCTCCACTACTTTCCAATTACCGCCTTCTCCAACAGTGGCTAGATAATACCCATCCGACCAGAATTCCCCACCCCACAATTCCTTTTTCAAATCAGGTCTGTGTTTAAAGAGTTCTACGGCTGTGATGCTTTTAAACACCCTAACGATACTTCCTCCGCTATACTTTGGGTGGAAGGAACATAGCAGGTGGATATGATCGAGGTCGCATCCCAGCTGTTCTATGGTGATGTCGTATCGCTCCTGTATTTCTAAAGCGGTTGACCTGATTTGAAAAACAACATCTTGGTCTAACAACGCTTTTCTGTACTTGACGGCAAATACTATGTGGTAATGGGAATTATGTGCGCAGTGGAGTTCTTTCACTAAAGGCATGCATACAGTTTATTGAAAACCTGGCGGTTTTCAAACTTTCCCTTCCAAGGGCACGCGGCAAGACCGCGTGGCAAACATCAGTGGAAGTTCGAGTTTGGTGGCAGAAACATGTACTTGTTTATGACGTCAAATGTTCTAACTTAGTACTTGTTTATTACATTGAATGTAGTAAAATGGTGGTATGTTTGCAAGAAAATTTGAGGACTACTTAAAAGCTTGGAAGGACAGCCCCCATAGAAAGCCCTTAGTTGTAAGGGGCGCAAGACAGGTAGGCAAAACTTACGCGGTAAAAAAGTTTGCTAAAGAAAATTACGCTAACTTCATCAACATTAATCTGGACGACAAGGACGCCCTAAAACTTTTTGAGTCGGTAGAAACGGTAGACCAGTTTATTACCACGGTGAGTCTTGCCTACAATTTAACCGTCGACCAGCCAGATACGCTGATTTTTATAGACGAGATTCAAAATCTGCCAAATTTAATACAGCTGTTAAGGTTTTTTTATGAGAACACGCCTAGTTTGCATGTGGTTTGCGCCGGCTCGCTTTTGGAAACCAGAATCCAAAAGGAAGGTCTTGCCATGCCCGTTGGTAGGGTGGAATTTGGCTACATGTACCCCTTAACTTTTTTTGAATTTTTGGATGCGGTGGGCAAGCAGGAACTAAAGATTTATCTGGAAAAACTGGACCTTACCAAGCCTAAACCATTGCAAGAAGGCGTACATAAAATGACCTTGGACTTGTTTAGGACATACACCATGCTGGGTGGCATGCCGGAAGTTGTCTCCATTTACGCCCAAAGTGGCAATATTAAAGAATGTAAAAAAGTGTTAAGAAATATTTCAACCGCCTATGCTGACGACACCTATAAATACGCCACAACCGGCAATGCCAAATATTTAACCCATATTTTAGGCACGGGACCCAATTACGCCGGCTCAACTTATAAGTACGAGGGCTTTGCCGAGTCCAGTTTTAAAAGCAGAGAAATGATTACCGCCTTTGATACCTTGGAGAAAGCGCTACTTTTGCACCAAATAAAGTCAACAAATTCCGGCAGTCTGCCTTTTGTTGCCAAAGAAAAACGGGCTAGGAAATTAGTTTGGCTTGATGTGGGTTTTGTCAACATGGCCACAAATTCTTACGAAAATTATATAAATCTAAAGTCTTTGGACGGGCTTTACCAGGGCAGAATAGCAGAGCAGGTGGTGGGTCAAAACATTTTAGCTTCCGGCAACATGTACGAGCCTGTTGATTTGTACTACTGGGCAAAGGACAAAAACGAGGGTATTGCGGAGCTTGACTATTGCTTGCAGGTTAAAAATAAGGCGGTAGCGGTGGAAGTAAAAGCTGGCGCAACAGGCAAAGCAAAGTCGCTCCAAAGTTTTGGTAATATTTTTGGCGACGCTGTATTGGTTAAAGTTTCGGAGGCTAATTTTGGCACCCAAAACGGCATTTTACTTTTACCTTTTTATCTGATAAATAGGGTCTTTGAGTTGTGAGATGTAGGTTTTGAGCTTTGAACTGTAAGTCACATCAGCCAAAAAAGAGTGAGAATTTTTAGCATTTCTTCCTGAGTTTCTCCTCTAGTACTCACTTCGTAACGATAAGAACTACAACCTGTCTTGGATTTTGAGGTTTGAGGTCGGGTTTTGGACCATCCTTTTTAGATAGGTCTGTCCCGTTTCTTTATCTGTAATTTCTATATCCAACAGTTCCCACAACTCCTCCACCACGCTTTTGATTGACTTTTTAGTTTCCAATTCAATAGCTTTAGCTATACACAAGGCAAGAAATACTATTAATATGTGGGCCTCTATACACTCGCGTTTTCTAAGGTAAACCGGCCTTGCCGAAAGATCAGATTTTGCAATCCTAAACGATTTCTCTACATGCCAAAGCTCTTTGTATCTTGCTATCACCAAGCCATCTGCCACACCGTCTAGGCTCGTGTAGTAGCCCTTAAGACCCTCAAGACGCTCGGCTTTTTCTATCAAGGCGTTATTTAATACAAAAACCGATTTTGTTTCCTCCTTGACAAACTTGTGCCTCTTGACTGCTAAAGCCGGATTTGAAATCTGGTACTTAGCCTTCAGGCAGCTTGGAGACGCAGGGTTTTATACGGTTATTTTTTACCGTCAGTCAGTAGCTTTGGCGTAACCAAATTAAGGTTTGGGATCCGTTCGAAATGTCTGATATTTAGTGTAATCAAATCACAACCATGCGCTAAACATGTGGCAGCTATCAAAAGATCAAAGTCCTCAACAAGGTTGCCTGCTTTTTCTAACTGGTTTTTTAGCTCTCCAAACTTTTTAACAATCATGACATCTAATCCAAAGACTTCATCTAGTCCGCTAAAAAACTCCAATACTTTTTGCTCGTTTTCTTCTTTTTTTGCGGACTTAAACACACCGCTATACAGCTCTGCCATGCACACCGCAGATGATGTCAGATCGCTGTTCCCATAAGTCGACAAAAGTTGATTAAATGAGAGTTTATTACGCAAGCACATTACTATAACAGATGTATCAAGTAGAAATGGGTTTGACATTACAATTTTGGTATAGCCTTTTTTGACCGTCTGGTAAGTGGTTTAGTCCAAAACTTGGCGTTGTCCAGCTCTGTGTCAGCCCAAGCTCCGGCACAATTTACCAGTAGCTTTCTTTTTTCTTCTCGGGAAGCTTTTAGCGTAGCAAACGGCATGCCACCCTTAGTCAAAATTATTTTATTCAAATACGGTAATTCCTCCGCCACAGAGCCAAAATCCCTAAGTAGCGCGGTGACAGAAATTATTTTTACCGGTGAAAATATGTCGTCTACCATAGAAAGATTTTACGCCTCTTCCAAGTCGGATGCAAGTTTATATACATATTATTATACATATATATCGTATTTTCCGGCGTCTATGGTCACTATTCAACCACCACAACCCACCAGTCAAACTTTATATCCAAGCCAGTGGTGTCAGAAGTGGCCACGGTAAACTTGCCTTCGCCTTTGTCTTTGACAAACAAATCAACGCCTTGGGTGTTAGAAGTAGCCGTTACAAACACTTTATAGTCGCCGGTTGCGGAAGTCGAAGAAATAACAATATTCGTTTCCCCAACCGGTATAATCCCCTCCCCTACGCTTTGGCTTGCGGTGCTAACTCCGTATACCTGGGAAGTAACCTGCTCCGCGCTAACGCTTTTTGCTGTTAAGCTACCGTCAGGGCTAAAGACTATACCGCCGTCAAACAAGTCCAGCTTGCCCGCCAAATTCTTTTGCAGGTAAATTGTCTGCTCGTTACATAGTTCTTCATTTAGTGTATCGGTTTCTACATTGTAGCAGGCGGGGCCGGTGATGCTGATAGAATTTTGGGCCGAATCTACCTTTAGCAAACCAAGACTAAGATCGCCAGAGATTGTGACATCGGCAAAACTAGCGTCGCCCAAAACCGACATGGGGCTTTCTATTACAAGCTCCCCGTCAACCTGTTTTAATCCCAAAGCCTCTACCATTTGGACAAAATTGTCATATAGAGTTTGAAGACCTGTTAGCAAATTAGAACCAAGACTGCTTGAAAAAGAGCTTGAATCACTTGAACCAGCTGATGACGAAGAAGATTCGCTGGACTCCAAGGTGTCCAAACCCAGTAGCGAATTAATATAGTCAACTTGAGTTTGCAGGGCGTCAATATTAGAAGTCCGCGAGTACAGGTCGTCAACCCGCGCGTTCTCCGCTTTTAACCCCTCCACTAAAAGCGCGGTAAGTTTTTCGTAATGGACGCCGTAATACTCCTTACCGCCTGCGTCCATAAATCTATAAGTGGCTTCCGGCAGACCTACCGCCAGTAGATCTTGCGCAATCAACCCAAGTCGCTTTTTAGTTCCGTCCGCCTCCTCTATTGGATTGTACAAATAACCCGTAAGCCCCATAATTTTTTCTAACGGGTCGGCAATTTGCTCTAAATTCTTTTTAAGACGAGCATCCGACGAGGTTAACCCAAGCTGACCGCTGGCATTTTTGTACACTGCGGTGTCGCCGTCGGCTGTCCAAGTGTCCATAGTAATTCTGCCTGTAACCTGCATGGCATCGTCCACAACTACCACGCCCGAGTTGGCCGCGGTTAATGTCAAATTATAATTGGCTGACGGATGACTGGTGGAAATTGTGCCCGCGCCTTCAAAGGTTATGCCGGACGACACGGGATTGGACATAACGAGGTTGTAGGCCATGGAGACATCGCCCGCGGTGTCAAAACTGGTGGGCGTTTTAAAACTAATGCCCGCAGTGTTGTAGGTGGCAATGTTTGTGCCGTTGTTGTTGTGCGTTAAAGTGCCGTCGCTGGCTACCGACCAGATATTGTAGTTGCTGGCGTCATACGACAATTGGAGCTGATTGGTTGCGCCCATGACTTCTAAAAGCGCGACGGGAGCGGTAGTACCGATGCCAACATAACCGGACGAGTTAATAGTTAAAAACGAATTGGTGCCGGGAGTAGCGCCGTCTCCAATAATAAAGAGATCGTCGTCGTCTCCGCCCGCATCGTCCTGAACCCCTAACCAGAAGTCTGTATCGGTGGCAGTTAGGGTGTTGAATATAATGGAGCTATCTGCCTTATTGAATGTGAGATTACCCGTCATCGTATCCCCGGCTTTTTCCACCCAAATATCCCCGGTTCCACCGGCTACTAATCCTAAACCTGTTCTGGCATCTGCGGGGGAAGTTGGATTGTAGTTAGCGCCATCTGCCATTAAAAAGTAGTTGGCAGTGTTGGTGGTCATAAAGATGTCGTCCCCCGCTACTCTTAGATCTCCGCTGGTGTAGATGTCCCCACCTGATACTTCTAATGAATATCCTGGGGCAGTGGTTCCAATACCTACTAGGGAGGCAAAGTATGCTGTTGAACCAACGCCCAGGGTGCCAGTAACATCAAGCGCGTACGCGGGCGAGGTTGTACCTATACCAAGCCGTGAGCTTGTGTCATTCCAATACATACCGGAGTACGCCGACCATACACCCGCGTTGTTGTACAACATCTGACCTTCTGTTCCGGTGG
>CAZTSS010000039.1:0-6037 GCA_964616765.1 uncultured Candidatus Saccharibacteria bacterium | reverse complement strand
TCCATCACTGCCATACAGCTGTTGGTTGTACCTAAATCAATACCTAATATTTTTGCCATATGCCTCCTTTAGCTTTTAGCCTTTCCCACCCGGACTCTGGCCGGGCGCAAAATTTTGGTTTTAAATTTGTAGCCACGGGTTAAGGTTTCCACAACTGTGTCATGGGACTTTTCCTCGCACTCCGCGGTTTCTACGCAATCCATGGTTTCACTGTCAAAAGCTTTGCCATCCGATTCTATTGCCGTCGCCCCGTTGTCCTCTAAAACCTGTTTAAACTCTTTAATAATCATCTTTAATCCTGTGTCTTCCACATGTTTTTCTAGCATTTCCAAATTGTCGACAATAGGGAGCAGGCGTTGAATCAGCACCATGTTAGCAAACTCGGCGAATTCCAGTTTTTCTTCTGCCGTCCGTCGCTCCAGATTTTTATAGTCGGCCAACGCGCGTTTCCAATTATTTTCCAGCTCCTCGCACCTTTGTTGTAGCTTCTCTACTTGGTCGACATCTGCAGTCGGCTGGTCGTTTTGACCGTTGGAAGTGCTATTCATTTGTTTGTTCTCGTCATCCATATTTCCCTTTTTGACTTAGTTACGCGAAGATGTTTTCCCTCACTTTGTCCTCGCCTGCCTTCGGCAGTCTGCGGTGATCGTTCGGTAAACCATCTTCGCTTTACTTTACCAACCGGAGGTAAGCTCCTCCACCAAACTTTTTACATACCGCACAGTCGGGATAATCTTGTTGTAATGCATTCTGGACGGACCCAACACGCCCACAAAACCTGTCTTGCCTCGCGTGTCGTACTTACTAAACACAAACGCCGATTCCGAAAGTCCGGAGACTTCCAGCTCGTCGCCCATTAAAATACTAACCTCTTTTTCCCCGTACGAAGCTTTGGTCAAAAGCTCGTTCATGATTTCAAACCGATCCAACACAGCCAGCGCGCCTTTGGCAATAGAGATATCCCAAAATTCCGCGTAGTCTAAAATGTTAGCCGCGCCCGTGTAGACGGAAAAACCGTCATTTGTTGTAGCAAAGGCCAGCTCGTGGGTGGTGTCGGAAAGCGCGAGGGAGGCTTGTTTAAGGAGTTTTTCCAGCTCAAACCTTACCGGCCACATCCGCTGTTTTATGGCGACTTCTTGCAGGACGGGGAGTTCGTCTTCTTCCAACAATTCTTGGATAAAAAAGCGGTAGGCTAGTGGTGTGGGCTTTCTGCCGGACGAAGTGTGGGCCATGAGTAAAAACCCGCGCTCCATCAAATCCGCCATCTCGTTGCGGATGGTAGCGGCGGAACAGGGGATTTTGTATCTTTCCACAATCCTTTGGGAACCCACCGGCTCCGAGCTTTCCAGATACTCGTTAATAACGGCCTCCAGCAGTTTTATTTGTCGGTCTGTTAAGTCAAACGGCATATTATCACTTTTAGCATACAAGTGCTAATTGTGTCAAGGGGCTTGAGTTTAGGTCAGGACTTGGCGGAAGGCTTCTTGGGGGATGTCCACTTTGCCTATGCGCTTCATCCGCGCCTTGCCCTTTTTTTGAATGTCTAAAAGCTTATCTTTGCGCTCCCTGTGTCCGCCGGACATTTTTGCCAACACATTTTTCCTGATAGCGGGGATGTCTTCACGCGCAATGATAGTTCCGCCAATAGCCGCCTGCAACGCCACGGAAAACTGCTGTCTGGGGATGACATCTTTAAGTCGCAAAATAAGTTTTGATCCAATCTCAACCGCTTTTTCTTTTAACACAATTTGTGCTAATGGTGGTACGGGCGTTCCGTGGACTAAAATATCCAATTTAACGGCAGTTATCGGCTTGTAGTCCAAAAATTCATAGTCCACGCTGGCAAAGCCGGAAGAAACCGTTTTAAGTTCGTCAAAAAAGTTTAAAATCAACTCGGCAAGAGGCAGTTCATACTCAAACACCACGCGGGACTCGGTGGGGTAGTCCATTTTGCGTAGAATAGCGCGCCGGTTTTGACACAAAGTAATAATGCCTCCGGTGTAATCCGCTGGGGACACGATAGTGACTAGAATCCATGGCTCCTCGACGCGGTTTATTTTTGTGGTTTCCGGAAATTCGGACGTGGCTTTTATGGACATAACCTGATTTGAGTTTAAATAGACTTTATATTCCACGGTGGGGGTGGTGGAAATAAGACCTAAATTATATTCTCGCTCCAATCTTTCTTGGACAATGTCGGCGTGCAATAAGCCCAAAAACCCGCATCTAAAACCAAAACCCAGAGCGGAGGAGCTTTCCGGCTCAAAAGTGAGCGAGGAGTCGGACAGGGAAAGTTTTTCCAAAGCGTCGCGCAGTTGCGGAAATTTATCGTTTTCCACCGGAAAAATGGACACAAACACAAACGGCTTAATTTCTTTGTAGCCGGGCAGAGGTACGGCAGGCTCATCAGCCCAGCATAAAGTGTCGCCCACTTTTACTTTGTGAATATCCTTAAGCCCCGTGGCAATATAGCCCACCTCGCCGGTTTGGAGCGTGGGGAATTTTGCGCGCTGGGGTTTTAAAATGCCAAATTCCTCCGGTTGAGACTGCGCACCTGTGGCCAAAAACAGCAATTTTCTCTTGGCTGGTATATATTTTTGATCAAACACGCCGTCAAAAACTTTTATCAAAGCCACAACACCCAAATGCTCGTCATAATAATTGTCAAAAATTAGTGCCCGGGCTGGTTTTTGCGGTTGACCTTTGGGGGCGGGTACTTTTTGGACGACTTGATCTAGGAGTTTTGCAACACCCTCGCCGGTTTTTGCTGACACGGTTAGAATGTCTGACTTGGCAAAACCAAAAGTTTTTTCCAGATCGGCGGAAATTTTGTCTACCTCTGCGTTGACCAAGTCCACCTTATTTAGAACCGGAATAATCGTAAGCCCTGCGTCCATGGCCTTGTAGACATTAGAAACGGTTTGCGCCTGAATACCTTGAGTGGCGTCCACCACTAAAATTGCGCCCTCGCAGGCGGCCAGGGAGCGGGAAACCTCGTAAGAAAAGTCTACATGGCCGGGCGTGTCAATAAGATTAAGCTGGTAGCCGTTGTAGTCCATCCGCACGGCCTTGAGTTTTATGGTAATGCCTTTTTCCCGTTCCAGCTCCATGCTGTCTAAGGTTTGCGCCGTCAGATGGCGTTTGTCGACGGTTTTGGTAAGCTCCAAAAACCTATCCGCCAGCGTGGATTTTCCATGGTCAACATGCGCCGTGATGCAGAAGTTTCTGATTTTATCTTGCGACATGGGGCTATTTTATCATTTGATCACAGTAGTACGGTTTTATCCCAAACACATTGACAGATAATATACATTTTTGTATATTATGTGGTAATGACTTTTGGCGAGTTGGAAAAATCAATAAAAATGCCCGTTTTCTCTAACTTTGATGTGGAGAAAATGTTTCCGCAGGAGGAAAAGCCCTACATCAATATTCAGCTTAGTAGGTTTGTTAAGACAGGCGAGCTTTTGGGTCTAAAGAAGGGTTTATATTATTTTCCAAGTCGAAAGGTCTCACCCCAAATATTGGCTAATGCAGTTTTTGAACCATCGTATGTGAGCTTGGAGTATGTCCTAAATAACTTTGGGATGATTCCGGACATTGCAATGAATGTTACCAGCATCACAACTTTAAAGAACAAGGTTTTTAATACTGCCGTTGGTCATTTTTTATATCACAGAGTTAATCCAAGGTTGTATTTTGGCTACCAGTCAGTAAAAGACGAAAAAAGCGGTCTTTACTACAAGCAGGCGTATACAGAAAAAGCGTTACTTGATTACATCTACATTCGTAAAATTAAGTCATTGGCGGAAAATCGTGTAGAAACAAACGACTTAGATAAAAACCGTCTATATGAATACTCTGTGCGCTACCCGTCTTGGGTAAGAAAGATTATAAAGTCTATATGAGTTATGTAACAGAGCATTTTCAGGACATTTTAGATCA
This sequence comes from uncultured Candidatus Saccharibacteria bacterium, assembly GCA_964616765.1. Lineage (GTDB taxonomy): Bacteria > Patescibacteriota > WWE3 > UBA101185 > UBA10185 > JBBAAW01. Next base: position 2,092 of record CAZTSS010000039.1, on the reverse strand, counting down.
AGCAAAAAGAAACGGTTTGCCTTTAGACAAGGAAAAAGGCGTCCTACGCGAATATTTGCAGTCAAAGATACTTTACGAACTTTATTCAAACCCCGTGTCCAAAAGACTTTCTTTTATTGGTGGGACAAGTTTACGACTCTTACATAATCTTGACAGATTTTCCGAAGACTTGGATTTTGACAATCTGGGTTTGAGTGACGCTGAAGTAGAAGGTTTGATTAAGGAGGTAATCCGCAGATTGGAAAATGAAGGATACGAGGTAGAATTAAAAACCACCATTAGGGATTACAAGAGGTACTTTGAAGTTAAGTTTCTAAAGATGTTAACACCGCTGGGGTTGGGTAATCAGGAAAACGAGCGACTGCTTGTCAAGTTTGACTATTCGAGTAATTGGAAGTATGGAACCCCGCAATCTATGTCCATGAATTCCTTTGGTTTTACTAGGTATATTGTAACTAATACTTTGAATCAGAAACTGGTGCAAAAATTGACGGCGTATGTTCAAAGGAAGGAAACTCAGCCACGGGATATCTATGATGTGGTTTGGCTTTTTGCGCAAGGTGCAAGGTTGGATAAGGATTTTATGCACGCTAATACTTTGGACGACATTTTGGAGAAGGCGCAAAAGAAGTTTGCTGATGAGGGAATTAAAAGAGGTTGGGAAGATAAACTCGCGCCGTTTTTATTTAAACCCGCCGACACCCAAAAGCTCTCTATGTTTGGGGAGGTTTTGAATCGGCTTTAGTTACATGCTAAAAAATCTATCAGAAAGAATTGATGACCAGGTTCCTCGCGCTGTTAATAATCCCATACTTGAATCCCACGCTTATTACTATTGGTCTAGGGAAGCGGAGGGCTTTACTGACGAACCGGATTTTGAATTGGTAAGAAATGAGTACGATGTGGCTACCGTTTCGTTTTCTTACGAGGAGTTACAAAGCCTTAGTGTAGAGGAATTTTTGCTTTTGCAAAAACAGCTATATTGTACTGTAAATAGTTCGTTTGTGGGGAGAGGGGAAGGTTTATCTGAAGAGGAGGTTACATTTTTAATTCCAGATGATAGCAGAAATGTGTTAATACACGAGAAGCAGCACATTGATGCGCTACCAGAGGAGGTTAGAATAGAAGCAAGAGTCGATGTGGTTATTCAGATAAAACCGAGTGGGGAAGTGACTATCGATGGAATTAGCGTATATAATATGGAACGGCTAGACGACATGAGAAGAGCACTAGTGTTTTCAGCTCCGTTATCTCTAAGCCAAACAGATATAGATTTTGCAAGATTTTATGCTCGGAATTTAAAAGACCCAGCATTTGCGGAACTTGTTGAGGAAAGAATTAAAGAAAGGAATCAGCATTAAGCTGTTTGAATTTTACAAATGGAATCAATTCAAGAACTTGGTGAGAGAATTGAGCGTATTGAAAATCGAAATAAGCTAGTTGAAACAAATAAGGCGTGGGAAACGAGTATTACTAGAAGAGTTGTTTTATTTATTCTTACTTATTTAGCCATTGGAATTTATCTGGGTGCGATAGATGTTAGCAGACCTTGGCTAAATGCAGTTGTTCCGTCGATAGGATTTATGCTTTCTACACTATCCTTACCCTTGTTTAAAGCACTTTGGCAGAGGTATATTTTTAAATCAAAGTAATAGATAACTCAAATTACAGTCGTCGACCAAAAAGCCCCGAGGGTTTAGCTCGGGGCTTAATTTTACTGTCGTTCCAAAGTTCTTATTTAATAATCCTCCATGCCTCCGCCCATGCCACCCATGCCTGCGCCACCCATACCGCCTCCAGGCATTGGTTCTTCTTTCTTAGGCGCTTCCGCTACCAAACACTCGGTAGTTAGTACCATAATAGCCACAGACACCGCGTTTTGGAGCGCGCTTCTTACGACTTTAGCCGGGTCAATGATGCCGTCTTTTACCATGTCGCCGTACTCCATTTTGACTACATTGTAGCCAATATTGGCGTCGTTTTTCTCTTTTTGCTGGCGTTCCAATTCTCCCAGTACCATTCCAGCGTCCGCGCCGGCATTTTGGACAATCATTCTTATGGGCTTTTCCAGCGCAGAGTGCAAAATCTTAAA
>CAZTSS010000038.1:0-6129 GCA_964616765.1 uncultured Candidatus Saccharibacteria bacterium | reverse complement strand
GCGGTATAAACAACATATCGCCCCGGCCGGTAAGTTTTTCTGCCCCGGGCTGGTCAATAATAACCCGCGAGTCCACTTGCGAAGCCACATTAAACGCAATTCTACTTGGAATGTTGGCTTTAATAAGACCCGTTAAAATATCTGCGGACGGTCTTTGGAGCGTTAAAATCATGTGGATGCCCGTGGCACGGGAAAGCTGGCTTAACCTTACAATACTCCGCTCCACCGAATTTGCATCCACTACCATAAGGTCAGCCAGCTCATCTACAATTATTACAATATGCGGTAGAGCTTGAAAACCGGAATTTTCGTTGTAAATATCAATGTTGCGGGCGCGGGCGGCCTCAAAAAGTTTGTATCTTCTGGTCATCTCGTTGCACGCCCATCTAAACGCGCTGGGGGCTTTTTCCATGTCGGTAATAACCGGCGCCTGCAAATGCGGAATGCCGTTATAATTAACCAACTCGACTCGTTTGGGGTCAATTAAAATAAACTTGACTTCTTGGGGACTAGCCCGGAACAAAATAGAAAACATCACCGAATGCAAAAAGACGGACTTACCGGAACCCGTAGCCCCCGCCACCAAAAGATGGGGCATTTTGGCTAAGTCATACACCCGCACCGCACCGGAAACATCCTTGCCCATACCCACAGTCAACTTTGATTTTGCCGACTTCATCTGGTCGCTAAGCAAAATGTCCTTAAAATAGACCAGACTTTTGGTAGTATTTGGCACCTCCACACCAATAGCATTACGACCGGGAATCGGAATCTCCAACCTCACAGAACCGGTCACTGATTCCAAATGCATAGCCAACTCCGCCTGCAAATTGCTGATTTTGGTAATTCTGGTACCCGGCGGAACCGCGTACGCGTATTGAGTGACGGTTGGTCCCACATTAGCTCCCGCCGGACTAACCGCTATACCAAAGCTTTTTAGAGTATCTTCAATGGTTTTTTGCCGGCGTTTGACTTCCGCGGCGTCAAAAGTAACCGTTGGCGCGTCTACCAACAGCTCCTTGGGCGGATAATCCCACACTTTATTTGAATAAGGCAAACTGCCCGACTCTTTGGCCACTACCGCAAGAGTAGTCAGCTGGACAGCGTTTGTTTCTGCCACCGCTGGGACTGTAGCCAAGGTATTTGCCAAAGGCTCGACCGGCGGAGGCAAAATTTCCACCGGCGCGGGAGCTTGGTGTTTTGCGAACGACTCTTTAGCAGACTCTTCGTTAACCACTACTGCGTCAGCCTCAACACTTGTTCCGTTTTGGAAACCGGAATCCGCAGAAGTTTTACCCAACTGTGGAAGTTTGACAGCAACAGTAGGCAGTTTGACGCCTTTAATTTTGTCGACCAGATTATTAACAAACGCAATCACCCGCTCGGTAGAAACATCGGTAAGTAGCAACATGCCCACCAACAATATCAGCGCATAGACAAAAAATGCCCCGTACATGCTTATCGCATCACCAAGTCCGCCCGCCAACTTGTAGCCAATCAAGCCTCCGCCGTCGCCCCGAGACGCAACTTTATACGCCTCCTTGCCGGAATAAAACACATGCAGAAGCGCCGAGCCGGAAACAACCACACCTAACAGGCCGGCAAAAATCCTGGCCTGCAAGATCCGCCACCTAAAACCCACCAACAGGAGTCCCGTAAACAAAAACACCAAGGGCACTAAATAGCCCGCGTAGCCAAAAAACTTGCGGTACATACCATTAATATCCTCGTTGACGGAATAATCGGGCAGAAAAAACGCCACATACGACAAAGCGGAAAAAAATATCAACAGCATTCCGACAATGGATTTAAAAGTGTCGCCTCTGACTTTAAATTTTAACGACTTTTTTCTTCCTCTAGGCATTGCTGTTATTCTATCACTAATTTTAAGGCTATTGTAGCGACTTTAAATACTGGGTAATTCTTGCAGTGTCTTCGTTTGGCTTGTCGCCCTTAAAATACAGTTCCAAAAACTCAAAGCTATGCGATTTTTCCGAGTAGACATAAATAATTCTTAAGGATGCACCTTTTAAATACCGACAAAAAAAGCGGGCTTTTACCACCACACGACCCTGCTCCCCAGCTAACACATGAAAATGCTTGGAATTTCCTGTGGGCTCAACGGCAAGAATTTTTTTAAAATTCTCTAAGTCGTCCGGCAGGGAGCGGTACTTTTTGGTCAAGCCGGTAAAGTCTTTTGTAAATTGAGGCAGGGTGACATAGTTATAAATCGTCGGCATAGTTTTTTACGGAATAAGTTTCATCGCGGTAAAAAACGCTTTCATAGGCAAGGCGCTCACCGTCTTTGGCGCTCTTCCAAGGAATATCACCGTGGGAGTAGGCTTCCAGTTCTTTAGCATTTTTGTCGCCCAACCTGGCTAAAACTCCGTCAATATGTTCGATTTCCTGGGCAGACAGCAAAGAAAGATCCGCGTGTTTTACCGGCAGATATTTAGTTTGATTGTATTTAAAATATTTGCTTTTGACGACTTCCAGTTCACCGGCGGAAGCCATGGCATCAACTACAGCTTTAAGTTCCACAGAAGTCGGCCCGTGGTGGTTTTTGATATAAGTCGCGCCCATTAAATTCTCCTCATATTTTTCGTAATAATCAAAGTCGACAAAATAAAGGAGTTTATGTAGGACAGTTTCGCCAAAGTTAGGACGGCTGGCAACTTTTTCCAAAATGTAGAGCAAAACTTGTTTAAACTTTTGGAGGTTTTTTTGATTGACACGGATTTGGGTTTCCTTAGGCGTGCGCTTCGACTCTGGGGTCTCCTCAAACACAACCTTGCGATCTATTACTTCTCCATTTAGCATATTCTCTAAAGATATGCCGAAAACATCAGCAAGCTTTATTGCTTCGGTTATGGTCAGGTCTCTTTTACCCTGCTCTACTTGTATGTAGGTGGGGCGAGATACACCTATAGCACCAGCAACATAATCCTGTGTTAAATTTAACTTAGTACGCTGGCCTAATATAAATCGATTCAGCATGTTCGGATTCTAGATCGTGTAAAGATGTTTGTCAAGAATTATGTAAAGAAATCCGTCTATAGCTGGCGCAAAACAAAATGTCTTGTTTTGACTTTTCTGATGCTGTGGCTACGAGTCTGAACTGGCTAGTCTTGTAACATTTTGTTTACTGATAATTATGTATTAGGACAAGCTAGATACAACTAATACCCTAGAGACCCTTTTTTAAATGAACAATCAGGTGTTTTTTGTCAATTTGAGGTTGTTGTCACAAGCAGAAATGGAACAGAAATGTCTGTTAGTTCACTTATCAAAATTTGCGAACTATTATTGTCCCGCAGTGACAACAAAACACTAGCTTAACTAAAAAATAAGTGAACAATGCTAAAACTAGCTAAGTTACAAATGAACAATAATCAAGCCACACGAACAAAATTAACGACGGTAAGGTACCTAATTAATAAATAAAGTTGTAATTACACACAAGCTACTTAGTTCGCTTATTATTTTTGGACAAGTCAATTATGCTTTAATGACGAGCAAAAAACGGTTCGCGAAAAAATATAAGTGAACTATTGGAGAAGTGTCATAAAACTTTTCCCACAACAACGGCCTCAATTCTTAAAAACCGCGTCCATTGTTCATTTAAAAATGTCCTCCAACACCATATACAGATAGACTAAGGTCAAAAACGAGCAACTTTTGCGGTGTATGTCTAGCCAACTCAAACCAAAATGCCAGGGCTTCCATAGAGATAATACCGTTACCACAAAGGTTTAATTTGAAAAAGCAACTTTTTGTTTTGCGAGGACTTTAGTTGAAAATAGCACCTACCTTGCTAACAATCCATTCGATCAATCTATCAAAAAGAGGCGGGCTACCCTTCTCGCGTACAATTTCAAGAGTTGGAGTTGCTTTAGGAATTCTCGCCACAGGTTCTTCAGGTTGTTTCAACAAATTATCTATATTTTCGACAAAGATGCTTTCTGCCTGTGCACCAAAAATTAGAGTCGCTTTACCAGTAGATGTACTTTGAATAATAAAAATCGGTGAACCAAGGTTAATGTTTGGAACACTTTTAGCCCGTTTGAAGTAAGTCATTATCCTTTCCTGTGTTTTAGCGCTTCCGGCACATTCCTCAAGTTCCGGCGACATCTCCAACAATTTGGTTTCAAATTTTTTATCATAAAACACCGTCAAATCTTTCCAAAAAAGTCCCTTGTCTGAAGCACATAAAGCATATGCCAAAGTGGAATATGTACCAGGAACATTTACGAAATTTCCGTTTTGAAGAGATAAATAAGGGTTTGGGGCAAAAATAAACTGCACACGATCTTTATATAAAGCATCCAAGGTAGGAAAAGTTTCTTTTATAAATTTCTCTGAAAATCCGTCGTACAAAGTTATAAATAGATAAAATCTGACCAAGGGATTTTGCGCCCCTGTGGTGATGGTATCGACAGTTGCATCGTAAGAAATTGTTGTATCTCTCACGGCGCGCCCATCATATCTTTCTGGGACATCTTCAAAAGCAAAAACCTGTCCAACAATAAATGCGGATAAAACAACAATTAGTATAGAAAAATACCTATACAGCCAGCCCATACTATTATTATATCGCATCTAAACCACCACAGGGTAAACAATTACCAAGGGCGTGGCACCGGTTTCTTTAAGCAAAAACTGCTGGACTTCCTTTTCCATCTTAAACCGCATGTGCCCCCAATCGTCGCTTTTGGCAACATGTTTGTCAAAAGATTTTGTCGCAAAGTGGGAAGCTTTCTCTAACAGCTCTTTGGACTCTTTAACAAACACAAAGCCCCGCGTGACGGTTTCTACTTTGCCCACTAACTTCTTTTTGTCTTTGGACACAGGTAGGACGACCACAAAAACGCCATCATTTGCCAAGCGCTGGCGGTCTTTAACCACGGTCTCATGGATCTCGCCTTCACCATTTTGACCCACCATAATAAGCTCGGTTTCAATTTTTGGACCTTTTGTAGCTTTACCACCCTCAAACACCACCGATTCACCCTCCAAAGACTCAAAGACCGAGTTTTCTGTGTAACCCAACATCTCTACCATATTGGTGTACGCCCGCATTTTAGAAACCGTCCCACCAATGGGGATAAAATATTTGGGCTTAGCTACGCTGGCAACAGTTATTAAATCCCCCCTAGGCCCGTGGCCGGAAACATGCAAATTTTCCTGAATTGCGCCATAAACCACCTCCGCGCCGGAGAGCGTCAAAGTGTCAATAAGTCTTTCCACATCTTCCCGCACGCTTGGCGGGCTGGGGTCGGCAGAAAAGATGACCACGGCGTCTTTTTGCAATTGAATATTATCGTTTTGACCTCTGGCAAGCCGGTCCAACGCGGAACCTTCCTGACCGTAACAGCCAGCGATAATGTAAACCAGCTCGTTTTGGGCAAAACTGGAAGCATCTTTAGTGTCCACAAAAATAGTTTTGTCGTAATTTACATAGCCCAGATTCATGGCCACCCGCATACTTTGATCGATAGATCTACCGGCTAAGACAATTTTGCGGTCGTTTTTTAGCGCAGCAATAATGATCTGGTGCATTCGGGAAATATTGGACGAGATGGTAGTCACAAAAAGCTGTTTGCCTTCTTTTTCCTCAAATAGATCGTGAAAAGTGTCGTCCAGAGTTTTTTCCGACTTGGAATAGCCCTCCGTTGTAGCCCCTAAACAGTCCGACAGCAGACATAGCACGCCTTCCTCACCATAACGCGCGATTTTTCCTAGTTCAATAGGCTCGTCTAACACCGGCGTCCAGTCAATTTTGTAGTCCGCCATATGCAACACCGTTCCTTGGGGCGTTTTTATGGCCAAACCCATAGACCTGGGCACACTATGGTTGACTTTAAAGGCAGAAACCCTAAAATTGCCAATTTTAACCTCCGGCGAGTTTGGCTCCAAAATATTCAGCGAGATACCGGTTAGTTTTTCATTGAGTTTTTCCTTAAGTCGCTCTGTTAAAAACCCCAACACCAGTTGAGAGGAATAAATTGGGATGTTAAGTTCCTGCAACAAATACGGCACGGCGCCAATATGATCCTCGTGACCGTGGGTAATAAAAAGCGCTTTCACGCGGTGAGAGTTTTCTTTTAAATAAGTAAAATCTGGCAGGAC
>CAZTSS010000037.1:3567-6229 GCA_964616765.1 uncultured Candidatus Saccharibacteria bacterium | reverse complement strand
TAAGAATTTTCTGAAAGAAAATTACACTCCCCTACCCTACTAGGCTTTAGTTTGCAAAACAAAGCACAACAATCTAAAATACATTTAATTTGCTACCGCAAATTCTTTTTTAGATAAAAGATTCAGACAAAATCTCTTATCGAAATGAGATGTATTTGAATTTTAGGCGTTTTCTCCGTTTTTTCTCGGCGTCTAAAACCGGATACCTCTTTCGTTCGGTTTCCCTACGACAATGCCCTGTGAGGGCTTGTTGTCATGTCTACTTTAGTAGCCGGCAAAAGCCTACCCTTGTGGATAAACTACTGCCGATCACTAAAACCTATCGATCGACCAATCGATTAATCAGTCGATAGATAGATCAATTAATCAGACACTTGATCAGTCAATCGATAAGCCCCCCTAAAACCAGAACGCTCCCTTTTCGGGAGCACTCATACCTATCGATTAGTCAATCGATTAATCGATCGATCAACCAGTCAATTGACTAATAGATCGACTAATCAATTGTGTGGCTAACTTGTTTATATTTTCAACATTCGTTAAATCACTAGACTCTAAAATAAGCCTAATAAGCACAGATCTATCAACTTTAAACGGCAATTTACCGCCCAGCCTCTTTGAAATTTCCAAAACTACCATATCTAAGTCCTGGTTCTGCTTTTCTGTTATGTAAAAACCTCGCGGTTTGCCCATTACCGGACTGTGATCGATTTCTTTAATATCAATCGATTGTTCAATCGACTGGTCAATCGATTGAGTAATTGGTTGCTCGATTATGGCCTCTTTTTCCTTTACCGGAGCCTTTTTAACGGGCTTTGGTGCAGGCGGGGTAGGGGAGTCTTGAACTGTTGACTTACCCCCGAAAAACGCCGAGCCTTTTAACTCACTTTCTAAAAAATCTGTGTTTATTTGCTTACTCATTAAACAACTCCTTTATAAAAACTTCATAAGCTAAAGCAGACTTTGAATTGGGGCTAAATGTATAAATATCCTGCCTGTTAAAGTGGGCATCTCTAAGGTCCGTATTCCTTGGTATTATGGTCTTAAAGACCTGATCCGGATATGTCTGTCGGAGAAGTTTTAGGCTGGTTTTGCTGTTAACTGTAGGATCACTCATAGTAAATAAAAACCCAGCCAATTCAATTTTTTGATTAAACAACTCCTTTGTTTCAACTAATACCTTGCCGATCTGCACTATGGAATCCAACTCAAAGTAACCCGGGCTGACTACCACTAAGACCTTATCTGACGCGGTAAAAGCGTTTACCGTGAGCCAGGAAAGGGCAGGGGGGCAATCTATAAGAATATAATCGTATTGATTTTTGATTTTGTCTAACTCCGTTTTCAAACGGGCCTCCCTATGGTCCTTTGCAGTTGTTAATTCAATGTCCGTGTTAGATAGCAGAATATGAGAGGGGACAATATAAAGATTGTTTAAACTTGTTGGATGTACCGGTAAAGGTCCGCGTTCCAGGATTGTTTTGTAGATGGTGTCATCCTTTTTTAGTTCTTGATACGAGGTTAAAAGGACTTTAGAGCTGTTGGCTTGCGAGTCAATATCTACAAGAAGTACTTTTTTGTTTTTACGGGCTAAGCCTGCGACGAGTGAGATTGCGGTGCTAGTTTTACCTGTACCGCCTTTTTGCGATGCAATGGACAGAATCATCGTTTCCTAACTCTCCGGAAGCCTTATCGGGTATCCCGAAGAAATTAATACTGTACATATAAAACACACTTTTGCAGGAAATGTCAAGGGGTATTGCTACCCCTGATGCCTAAGGCCCAAACGACAAGGCAAACAACCTAATAGTACAACGAGAGTTTGACATATTTGCTGCGGCTGAGTAGTATACCGGCATGGACTCTGCTAAAGCCAACCGTGGTTTTGGCAAAATTCAATTGACAATTAATACCTAGTAGGAAAAGGAGACTGCAATGGAATTGCATGGTGGCTGGTTGACCGTGAACCGTTTCTGCAACTTTAGATGCGGTTGGTGTTACGCCACGGGGACTGCGTTCCGGTCAGAGGACAATATGCCACTAGACATGGCAGTTTCTCTCATAGACCTGATGCACAACCTAGGCGTCAGCAATGTTGTTCTGATCGGCGGGGAAACCTTGTTTTGGCCCCACCTCTTTACAGCGGCAACTTACATCAAGTCACTCGGTATGAAAAGTGCTGTGGTGACCAATGGGTGGTTGTTGGGACACGAGAGGTACCGGGAAAGGGCAAGGCAATCCGACATCACAGAACTCAACATCTCCCTGAAAGGAGGCAACAGGCAGCAGTATACGGACCTTACCGGCTTTGATGGGTTTGAAAGAACCCTTGAAGGGTTGCGTGAGGTCACCAAGTGGGGACACATTGATGTGGGGGTTAGCACCGTAGTAAGTAGCGCAACCGTGGGCAACATCGACGAGTTGGCTGAGGTTGCCTTTGGAAATGGCGCAACTACGATGAGTTACTCCATGTGTGGGCCTATCGTTTCAGACGGCGCGTTCGATGACAAGTATATGCCGGAGCCAGCGCAGGTGGTTCAAGCTTTTCTAGGAAAGTATGACAAGATCCATACGCTAAGCGGGGGACACTTTTCTATCGAGGCAACACTGCCGGCGTGCCTGTGGCCACCAGAATTCTTAGCAATCTTGGAAGAGCGCGGAC
>CAZTSS010000037.1:0-3557 GCA_964616765.1 uncultured Candidatus Saccharibacteria bacterium | reverse complement strand
GTCCTATGGCTGCCACTTCAAGACAAGAAGCGGTGTGCTGTTCGACAGGTGGGGCAAGCTCATACCCTGCAACCACCTTTACGACTACCCCATGGGGCAGTACGGCGTGGATTTTACTGATGTAGCAAGCTTCCAAGCACTATGGGAGAAGCCCGAGCTGGATGCTTTCTATAAAAAAATGCTGGCATACCCCGCCAAGGCGTGCATCACATGCGCCACATTCGACAAGTGCGGAGGGGGTTGCCCGCTTACCTGGTTCGTTAGGGAGCCAGAATCTACTATCCTACAAGGAGGTACGCGATGGACAAGTTAGCCAACTTGGCGAACATGCGGATGGACACCGGCATCGCCCCTGTTGCAGCGCCGACAGGCGGTACGGCCCCAAACGCTGCTCACACATACGGCGACTGCAAATGCCGTTGCGGCGATTGCAAGTGCAATTGCTACTGCGGCGAGTGCAAGCCAGGTTAGAGCAGTATCTTGAGGGAAGGCTGTCAGTTACCTAACTGATTGATGACCTTCCCTCGTTCCAAAAAAAGGAGCAAACAAAATGTTGAAATATAAAGGCATAGACGAATATTTTACAGATGACCCTGATGCAGAGAAATTCTGCAAAGAACACGGGATTGTTTATTTTGAACCCTCTCCTAAGAGGATGAAGTGGTTAAAAAAGTGGGTGAAAACAGCAAAGCTCCCCGTTATTGAGTGCGAACCGGACATAGATTGTTGGTTTAGAGCCTATGGGGTGTGGGGACAGTATCACCCAACCGATAACTGTATCTCTATATGTCCGTTTGAAATTGAGAGGGCGGGCGGTCTTGAGAGCGTGATAAGGCACGAGTTGACCCACATACAGCACCCCGAAGCCGACAACATGTCGCATGAAGAACAGGAAAAGTATATAAAGGAAAACGATAATAATAATGCTTTACGCACGAACCGGACTACTTAATTCTTTAAGCTTCCACATAAAGGCCTTAGCGAGCCCGGACTCCTTGGCGTTATCTAAAGCAAACGCAAGAGCCGTTTCTAAAAGTTTACGATCTTTTTCTTTTGCATACTTAATGTAAAGCGACAAGTGTTTGGGGTCTTTTAATTGTACGGCGAGCATATTGCCGTATGCCTGAAACTCGTATTTATTCCGATGATCTGCCACCGGCACGCGTTTTTGTAGGATATTAGCGATACCTTCCACATGTGTATTTTACATCTTACCCCTGCACGAACTATTAATTTTGGGAATAAGGAAGGGGATTAACAATAAAAAAAGACAACGGGCGGCATATATAAAGCCAAACCGCCCCTTGTTGCCTGAACTATCACCAATATGGTACATACTGGTGATCTAAAAAGCAAGAAAGGAAAGGTAACGGGGGTGGTCACCGACTAATTTTACCCATGACCCATAGAAAACGGACGAATTTGAAATAAAAAAGAATTACGCATAACCGATAGTATGCATAAGTTTGACAGGGTTAATTTTTAATATGTTAGGATAAAAACTGCCTATGAAACTGCCCAATACCGGATTAGCTACACTAAATGACAATAAGAGAGCCCTGCTAAGGGAACTGTTTTTTGAAAGCAAAGAATACCCACTGGCTGTTGATCTAGGAAGTTATGTGGCTGTGCAGTTTTATAACAATAAACCCTACAGTAATAAAAACAACTAAAGATATGGAGACCTAGATCTTGGGACAGGTGGCTCACTCCGCAAGGAAACGGCAAAGCCTGAAACCGATGAGCTAAAAGCCCAGGCTACACTCTGCCAAAAGTGTAAGACCTAAAAAGTATAGGAAAAGTCCTGAACTATCACGGGACCCCTTCTTCTGACCTAAACAGGAGCAGTTTCTTGTGGTGATTTAGTACCCGGCGCCGACATAAAAACGGAATAAAGCCGGTATTTCATCCTAGAATTAGACTTCCTGTGCCAAAAAAACCTAATAACCGGAGGGGGAGGGGAGGGGACACCCCAGCCGTTGGATTACGGCACTAATACTGTTTTAACCGGTTTTTATTTAAGCCGCGCCGTATTTTTTTGCCAAACTAATTAAATTTAAGAAAAAAGACGGCTCATAAAAATTTTGAAAAATTGACCTACTTTACGCCGACTTTTTTCAGAGCCAAAGGACCCTGATTTCTTAATTAAAGGAAAAAACTGCCCATTGGCACATTCCGTTTTGACAAGGCATTAACTATGGGTTCTAAAATAAAGACGATGTGGTAAAGGTGTACGAACTTTTGACAACAGAAAAGCCGGCAGACGGAAAACCGGCGGGGGGCGAGGCGCGCGCCAGCGCGCCAAGCCCCACATCTCCCTCCCCCTGTTACCCGCCACGCTTGTAAAGCGGATATTATGGCATGTTGTTATTACTGAATAATAACGGCTTGCATACCTCAATAAAAGACAAAAGTTGCATGCCGTTATTGAACAGGAATAACGACTTGCCTACACACAGACATGTACTAACCACTTAAAAGCGTTTGGTGAGGCGAGCAAACGAGCGCGAAGGTTTGCGAAGCCGAAAAGATGGCGGTTGAGGTATTAACTAACCTTACATTTTTAAATGGAATTAAAGCAAGAACAAAAGCTGGGTGAGCATTTGCGAGCTACCTTATTGCGCGCACTAAATGTGCGAGCAAATGCGAAACCCTGCAACCCAACGCATGGAAGAAAGCGCGGGGTGTGGACTTGTCAAAAAACCGTCCATAAAAACATGACCCATAGATTATAATGGCGGAAGTATGAACGAAGACATTTACCCAAAGCCCACACGGTATGATGCGGTATGCCTGCCCTTAACCGGCGCGTATTTTTATGACGAACTTGTAACGGATATAGAGCGGGCAAGACTTAACATTTACGCGATACAGTACCAGTGGAAGTGGAGTAGCCACGAACGCCACTCAAGAGTCCAAAGGCTGGGGAGCGCGATAATTAGGGCTAGAAAACGGGGGGTTGAGGTGGGCGTCCTGCTAAATAACGAAAGCCCACAAAGAAATTTGTCCAAAATAAACAGAATCACAAACGACCAGCTTGCCCGGGCGGGTTGTGCTGTGAGGATGTTGCGAACCACCGGACTGTTACACACCAAGTTGTGGGTAATCGACGGCAGGGTCTCTTTTATTGGAAGCCACAACATAAGTAGCAGATCTTTGGGGGTGAACGAGGAAGTGTCGGTAAAAATTGAAAGCGAAAACATGGCTGGGTATTTGCTGAATTATTTTAATAGTTTGTGGGGGTCAAGATGAGCGTTGTAACGGGAACAAGCATTGGCGGGGGCTTTGGAACATTGGATGCGCGGGTAAACAGGCGTTTTTTGGCGAAAGAAAGTTTTGCCGTTTCCCGGAAAAGAAGTATTTACACCAGACAAGAACGAGCGTTTATTAAAAATGAAAGTTACCTAAAACTCGCGTATGAGGCTTGGGCTGATTTAACGGACTTGGAAAAGTTGGGGTGGGAAGACGCGGCGCTGATGTGTGACACCACCGGCTATAACCTATTTGTAAAGGACACGATTTACCGGATGATGCACGAACTAGCGGGAACGGCTACG
>CAZTSS010000036.1:0-6317 GCA_964616765.1 uncultured Candidatus Saccharibacteria bacterium | reverse complement strand
AAAGTAAGGCGGGTGATTGAAAATAAAGCGGAATTGCAGGAATTTTTTGACTATGCGGACATGAGCTCGGACCAAACAGCTCTGGAGTCAGTGCTTTCCCAAGTGGACTTTGAAAAAGAGGTGCTGCTGGGTGTAACCAGCGACACTCAAGAAGAAACCGAAGGCATGATTAGAGTAAAACGAGTTGAGGTGGACAAGGCCAAGAAAAAACTGTATGTCAGAATTATTCAATCTAAACCGGACGGGACTTGTGTGCCGGAAATTAAGAAAAATATATTGATCGACATAGTAAAAGTCGACCGGAGCGACAATAGGATTGAATTTGATGTAGTCAAACAGGAAAGAAGTTGCAATTAAAAGCCTGACATAGACATAGCGATTGCAAGGTCTAACGGAGACTGCCCATGCCGGAATTTAAATCAACACGGGAAGGTTACGGCGATGCGCTACTTGAGCTGGGTCAAAAAGATCCCAATGTAGTAGTGGTGTGCGCGGATTTAACGGCATCAACGGGGTCACACGAGTTTGCTAAAAACTTCCCCCAAAGATTTGTCCAGGTCGGCGTGGCAGAGCAAAACATGGCGGGGATTTCCGCGGGCATAGCTTTATGCGGTAAGACCGTCTTTGTAACTTCTTATGCCTGTTTTAGTCCCGGGCGCAATTATGATTTTATTAGAACCCAGATTTGTTACTCCAACGCGAATGTCAAAATTATTGGCAGCCACGCGGGACTTTCTGCCGGTCCGGACGGCGCCACCCACCAAATGCTCGAAGATATCGCTATGATGCGGACTTTACCTAACACAACGGTAATTTCTCCCTGCGACTACTGGGAAACAAAAAAAGCTGTAATAGCGTCGACAAAAATAACAGGGCCGGTTTATATAAGACTGCATCGAGAAAGCACTCCAATTCTGACTAACAAGGCTGACTGTTTTGAGCCGGGCAGATGGACTATTCTAAAGGACGGAATAGATGCGTGTTTGCTTGGTCACGGGCCAGTTCTGGATCAAGTCCTGCAAGCTAGAGAAAACCCCGTGATGTCGGCATGCTATTAAAACTGGCAGAAAACTATCAGGAACTTTTTGTTATAGAAGAACATCAAAAAGCCAGCGGACTGGGCGGAGCGGTCTGTGAATTTTTAAGTCAACAAGAAGCTCCCCGTTCAAAAATCACCTTACTGGGAGTCGATAACGCGTTTGGCGAATCCGGCAAATACCTACAACTTTTGACCAAACACGGTCTGGATAAAGAAAGTATCGCAAAAGCTGTGTTAAAATCAGTTCAGCCGATAAAAAAATCGCTAAAGGCTAAATAACATGTCACAAAATATCGTAACCGCAACCTTAAGACCAGGTAACATGACGGAAAATGTTGTAAACACAGTCTTAAATTCCAAAATCTTTCCCGTTGTGGAATTTTCTTTGATCATCTCGCTCATTATCGTTACTTATTGGGGTATGCATCTTGGCGGGTTTGGGCGTGTAAAACCGGCGGCAAAATTTTCCGTCAGTATGTTTTTGGGTTCGCTGGGCTACATTATAGGAAAGACTGTGGTTATAGCTTTATTTGCCGGCAGTGTGACGCCGGAAACTGCCTATGCCTTTTGACGCAATTCTAATTGGTGATGTTTCTATTGACGAGTTTCTTCGGGTGGACGACGCCCAAGTAATATGTGACTTAAACGATCGCGACTGCAAAATCTGCTTCGACTACGCGGAGAAAATCCCCGTGGCAGAATTTAGAACCAGTCTGGGTGGCAACAGCGCCAATGTAGCAGCCGGCATGGCTAGACTAGGACTAAATGTGGCGGTGTATTCAGAAATCGGCAATGATGCAAACGGCGCTAGATTTGTCCGCGAACTAAAAGAACGCGGAGTAGATACTTCCCTGCTGGTGCAAAACGAGGGAGAAACAGACATTCACTCCATAATCATCTATAAAGGCGAGCGGACGATTTTGTCTTATCACCGGCCAAAAAATTACCACTTGCAAAATTGGCAAGAACCAAAGTGGCTTTACTATTCTTCGTTACCACAAGGTTTTGAGGACTTTCAAAAAACTCTGGTGGACTATTTATCTGCGCACCCAAAAGTGCTGACGGCGTTTAATCCCGGAGTTTATCATTTTAAGGCGGGCTTTCAAGCTTACGCGCCGTTTTTAAAAGTTACGGATGTGCTTTTTGTCAACAAGGATGAGGCTTTGCGGATTTTGCAACAGGCCGACGATGGGACGGAGGACAGTCTGCCCCATAAACAAATCGACGGAAATAAAATGGTAAAAGACCTCCATCAAGACCTGCAAAAACTCGGGCCAAAAATGACAATTATTACGGACGCGGAAAACGGCGCCAGTGTATGCTCCGGAGATGGATATTACGAATCGGGAATTTATGAAATCGACAAACCCATTGTAGACAAAACCGGCGCGGGCGATGCTTTTGCTAGTGGCTTTTTGTCCGCAATCGTCCATGGAAAACCTATCGATCAAGCCTTAAGGTGGGGATTAAAAAACTCTTCAGCGTGTATTAGGGAAGTCGGCCCCATGAACGGGTTGCTTTCCATAAAGGAATTGGAAATATGAGTGCTCGAGAAATATTACAAAAAGCCAAAAACGAAGGTTACGCGCTGGGTGCTTTTAATATCTGCAATTTGGAAACCTTAAAAGCAGTAATCCAGGCGGCGCAAAAGCTAAGGTCCCCAATAATTTTGGAGGCTTCCGACGGGGAAATTAACTATATGGGGGCAGAAAACCTCGTTGCGCTAACCAACATCTACCGCAGTCAGACAGGTCTACCGATAATTTTAAACTTGGATCACGGTAAAGATTTTGACTCGTGCAAAAGAGCCGTAGAGGCGGGTTTTGATTATGTCCACATTGATACCAGCAAGCTCCCTTTGGAAGAAAATATCGCAATCGCCAAAGAGGTTGTAAAGCTAGCGCATTCGCGGGGCGTCTTGGTGGAAGGCGAGATGGATCATATTGAAGGCAGTTCGGAGGACCATACAACCGAGAATCCGGAAAAATTTCAGCAGATGGGCATGTACTCGGATCCACAGAAGGCGTACGACTTTGTAAAAGCCACGGAAATTGATACCTTTGCCAGTTTTATTGGCAACTTGCACGGCATCTATGCCAAAGAAATTCGGCTCAACCTGCAACTGCTAGACCAAATCCAAAAAGCCTTGCCAAACACTTTTTTGTCCCTGCACGGCGGTTCCGGAATTAACGACGGCGATGTTAAACAGGCAGTAAAGTCCAACATAGTTAAAGTCAATGTAAATTCCGAGTTACGGATTGCCTTTAAACTGACTTTGCAAGAAAGTCTAAATTCATCAAAAGAGGTTGCTTTTTACAGACTAACGCCTCCCGCTATCCAAGCCATGCAGGAGGTAGTGGAGCGGAAAATTCTGCTTTTTGGTTCCGCGGGCAAGGCCTAGGTTGAGCGATTTTGCTATAATAAACTGGTTATGATAAGCAAGCTACCGAACTACCACGACATCATAAAATCAACTATCTTAAAGTACCTTTCCCCTTTAGAGTATGATGTTTTCCTGTTTGGTTCACGGGCTAGAGGTACTCAAAAAAAGTGGAGTGATTTTGATGTTGGAGTTAAAAGCAAAACCGGTCAACCCATCCCTCCACAAGTCAGATATAATATTGAACTCGAACTAGACAGATTAAATGTTCCATTTATTGTTGACTTAGTGGACTTTTCTCAAGTCGAAAACAAATTTAAGCAAATTGCTATGCAGAGTTATCAACTATGGACAAAATAATAGTTAAGGAGCTGGAATAATCATGGATAGGAGAGTAGAAATATCGACTGCCGAGGAACGCGAACGGGCAAAAAACCATGCAGTGGAGGTTAGAGAGTCGGGCGATATGGCTGGTTCGGAAGAGCTATTAAAGCAGGTAATCGACTGGGATGAAGCCAATCAAAATTACCGCGGGCAGGTCGACGCGCTGGGGCATCTGCGGATTGTTTACACCAAACTGGCAGAAGAGCAATCCGACCTTCAAGTGAAGCAGGACTTTAGGACTAAAGCGCGGGAGTGCGTGGATCGGGCGCTAGTCATCCTCGACGCGCATCCGGAAATTCCGCGGGATTCAAGGTCAACATTACAAGTACATCTGGCGTCAACAATTTTTGACTCGGCAAAAGACGAGGTCGACACCGCAGCAAAGACATCAAAACTAACTGAAGCTCTGGAGGTGATAAACCAAGCCATGGAAACTCTCCCGGGATCTTTAGCCCATAAAGCCTGGCCGGCAAATCCAAAGGCGCAGATCTCGTATGAGCTGGGACAAAAGGACGACGCTTGGGAAGTTTTAACACAGGCGGAAAAGTGGCTGTACGACGGCTATGAAGCAGAAATTTCCGGTGGCGACCAGGCAGAACTAAAGTTAAATGTTTGGCTTTCTGGTCTGATGCTAACTAAAGCAGAAATCTGCAGACGGGAAGGTAAACCAATCTTAGCTAAACATTACGCGGAATATATAGTCAACATGACCGATCCACACCAAGCATTAGGTCAGCGCAAAAAAGACGCAGCCAAGCTATTGGCGACCATTAAATGACTCTGATACCCTTTTTCTTGACTTCTCTTGCCAAAATGTTATCCGTGTCGGCAAAATCTCTAGGCGACATAGGATGAGGCTCGATCAAATCGCTGATTTTCCTACTTAACAGAGTAAGTTTAACGGACTCATCGAACCTGTCAGGTTTCAAATTAGGAGAAACAACACAAACATCGAGATCGCTCCATTTATTAGGCTTCCCCATAATCCTGGAACCAAAAAGATGAAGCCCGTCTATCTTGTAACCAGACTGAACCAGCAAATCGGCATACGATTTGCCGATATCAACATATTTTTTATTCTTTTTTATAAGCTTGCTTTTATCCATAGATACAGATCCTCGCAAATCTTGAACCACTTTTTGGCATACATTTCGGTTGCTTTTTTATAAAACTGCAACTTTTCGTCGTCATACCTTGCAGACACATTGAATTTTGTAATCTCTACTAACTTAGCTCTAAGCGCATCATCATAAGCTAATTTATTTGCTTTATAAAGTCGTTCCAAGTCATGGGTTATCGGTATCTCAAGACCTTTTTTGAATAAAGCAACTTTAAGAATCTTTTCTAGAGCCAAGTGGCAGAAAAATAAAGACCAGTCGTAATGCTTAAGTCTCAACATATCTCCAGCGGTAACATAGGCGTTTTCTGCCCCATCCAACCAGATCTTTAATGTCTTAGCTTTGGTCACATGAATATTATAGCAAAACGGGAAGTCATGGTTATGAGGATGCAGAAGGACATAGATCCCGCAATCCGCATTCTAAACACTTGGGCTTGCGAGCAACACAAACATACCGACCATGCAAAACCACTGCTCCGGAAAAATTCCGCCAATAGACTCTTGGAACAAGCTGCATCAAATCCCGCTCGATTTTTACCGCATCAGTCTCCCCAGTCAACCCCAACCGATTACTTACCCGCATCACATGTGTGTCAACCACAATGCCTTCCGCAATGTCCCAAAGTTCCTGCAAAATCACATTGGCGGATTTTCTGGCAATGCCGGGGATTTTTATCAGGTCGACAAGTTTTTGCGGAACCTTGCCGTTGAAATTTTCCGCAATGTACCTTCCCGCCTTAATCAACCGGTCTGCCTTGCCCAAATAAAAATTAACTCCGCGGATTTCTTTTTGAAGCGTCTGTAAATCCGCCTTGGCAAAGTCGTCCCAAGTTTTGTACTTTTTAAACAAGTCTGGGGTAACTTGGTTGACTTTTTTATCTGTGGTCTGTGCGGACAGCATTACTGCAACAACCAATTGCATCTGGTTCTCGTGCGCCAATTCCGTTTTTGGACTGGGATACAGCTGACAGAATCTTTGCGCCAACAATTTGGCCCGATTTTTAAGACTTGGTTTGTGGCCAGAAGTTCCCGGATACGAATGCCTGTCGCGCAATTCCGCATGAGGCGATTTTTTCCCGTTATTCTTTTGGTTATTCGTCAAAGAGACCTTTCTGTAAACTATCAGACTCCTTTAAAGTGCTGCGATTTTTCCTGTCTACACCCACATCAAGTCCCACACCCAGTCTTTTTAGCAGAGATTTAAAATTGTACGCCTGCAAAGCCGGCACAACGGTCTCTAAAGGTATTTTCCCGTAACGAGAAGCCTCGCGGGAAAAACCTACGGGGGTATTCAAATCCAAAGCCGCCAGCTTTTTACTCATCACCGCTTGTTCTTTATATTCTTCAAGCTTTTCTTTTAGGTGCTCAGTTATAGTTCTTCCATCGTTATAAGA
>CAZTSS010000035.1:0-6395 GCA_964616765.1 uncultured Candidatus Saccharibacteria bacterium | reverse complement strand
CTACCCATGTAAGTAGGCAAAACGCCGTTCCATTTTTCTACCGCCATTTTTTCCAGAATTAACGGGTCAATAGTAGCTTTAAGGATTTCCTGGGCTTTAGCTTCGCCCTCCGCTCTGATAATCCGCTGTTGCTTGATAAACTCTTCCTGCTGGGCTTTAAATTCCTCCGTCTTCACTTTTTCCTGCTCAATTTGTTTTTGCTCCACGGCTTGCATATACACGGGGCTAAATTCAATTTGGCGGACAAGAAATTCGTCCAAAATTACACCGTTTTCCGCAAACGCGGTTTTTAAAGTGTCGCCCACTTTTTGCTGATAGCTAAATACATCACCTGCGTACAGCTCGGAAGCCGGAAATTCCCGCGCAATATTCCTTACCACCGAGCGACTTTCTGTATGGACGATTCTTGATGCTACCTGCTCCTGTGTACCGATGTTCTGCGCAATCCACAGGATTTTTTGCGGATCCAAGCTGTAGCGCAACGAGTATCTGATACTGACCTGCTGACCGTCTTTTGTGGTTGTGTCCACGGGCACATCGGTGGTGTCGCTCATTTGTTTTTGCTCGTAGCTGGAGCGGACGCTAATTCCTGACTTGTTATAAAACGGACTTTGGGTGGGTGTTTCACTTGTTTCATAGACGACTTTTTGGGTGTTGTAAAAGTAAATTTTGTCGATAAACGGAATTTTTGTATTTAGACCGGGCGACGCAAGGCTTACGACTTTTCCAAACCTGCTAAGTACGCCTACTGTGCCGAATTCTACCGAGAAAAACGGGTTGACGGCAGATATTAACGGTTTGGCAAAAATAAGGACAAAAAAGAGAACAAGCAGAATTTTCCCCAGCTTTTTAAACTTAGCAAATTTGGACTTAACAACTTCCGGTTCAAAAATGTTTGTTTTTATTGTTGGCATAGTTTTATCTTACACCTTTCCAATCTGAATTCAAGACGCCAGAATGTTCCAGCCATGGATGTTTGGGCGATTGGCAAACTCTTTGGGTATCTCTCCCTCAAATTCGATCTCAAATCGCGCACATTTATCTGTCCATTTATATTCAAGCCAGACATCTTTTATTCCTTTGTATTCACAGGCGGAAGTGAATTTGTAAATCATCCCTTTTATAGGGGTAACATAGTCTTTGATTCTTTCGCCATCGTCGTCCCAGCGATACCTTTTTGTTCCTGTGTATTCGTCCTTAATAAAAACTGTGGATAGGATTTTTAATTTGCTTTGGATTTCAAACGCTTCTCGATTTGTTAATACTACACGGTGTTCCACGGGTTAATTATACATCAAGTCGTGATAAAATGGCGCAGATGAAAAGTCTCACTGTAAAAGGTCAAACCATAAAACTGCCGGATTTTTACCCTGATGCCACAAAAGGGGTTATCCGAGCATGCTCAAGTGAAGATGTCGCCCAGGCGGGCATAAATGGGCTGATAGTCAACACATATCATTTGCTCACCCAGCCCGGTCCGACTGTTTTGGCCCAAGCCGGCGGGATAAAAAAATACATGAACTGGAACGGCACTATTATCAGCGACTCCGGAGGCTGGCAGATTTTTAGCCTGATTCACCGCAACTCCGGCATGGGATCCATTACCAAGGATGGCGTTTCGTTTGTTAAGGAAACAAAGTCCGGCAAACACAAATATAAGATTACGCCGGAAAAGTGCATCCAAATACAGTTTGACATAGGAAGCGACATTATGATTTGTTTGGACCACTTTACGCCAGAAAATCCCACCGCGGACGAGTTGGATAGGAGCATCAAACAGACGGTTGACTGGGCTGGTCGATGCAAGGAGGAGTTTGACTCGCTGTGTAGGCAGAAAAAGCTGGACGCCGGGAAGAGGCCGTTGTTATTTTGTGTTTTGCAGGGTGGCAGAGACAAAAAAGCTGTGGAAAAGTGCGCGGAGGGTTTGCGACAGTGGGATTTTGATGGTTGGGGTTTGGGTGGCTGGTTATTTGACGAAAATACTAATTTGGACTTGGACATCTGCCAACATTATCACGCTTGCATGGAATCAGAAAAACCGACCTACGCGCTCGGGATAGGCAACCCACAAGCCGTTGTTGATTGTGTAAACATAGGTTTTGATATTTTCGACTGCGTACTACCCACTCGTGATGCCCGGCATAAAAGGATCTACTCCTTTACCAAGTCGCCAAAAGAAATTGACTTCAAGTCAGACAAAAACTGGTACACAACCTATCAAATTAACCGCGAAAGATATATTAGAGACTTTGCGCCGTTGGCCGCGTTTTGTGATTGCTTTACCTGCAAAAAATATACCCGCGCTTATCTTAGACACTTATTTGAGGTTGAAGACACTTTAGCTTACCGTTTGGCTACCATCCATAACTTACACATGTACGCGATGCTGATGGAAACTCTACGGGCAGAGTGTTAAAATTTAGTTATTAGTTAAAAGGAGGTCCATGAATTTTAGAACCAATATAAATAGCGTTCAGGCGTTTGTTAGAAGCGTTGTTTGGGTTGTTTCTGTAATCGTGTTGGGTTTGCTGGTGGTGTTGCCCCTTGGAGCTTTGTCTAGTGGGATTTTTAGAACGCCGTGGGTTTTTGCAACCCCAACGATAATTTTTGTCATGTGGCTTGCCGGCATCATTTCCGGCATGTTTTTTATTGTTCCGGAATGGGAACGCGTGGTATTGTTGCGACTTGGTAAGTTTGAGTCAGTTCGTGGGCCGGGCTTTTTTATCATTCCCCCGTTTATATTTTCTGTAGCAGCGGTGGTGGATACCAGGATAGAGACTCATCAGGTGGAGGCCACAGCGACCCTTACAAAAGATAATGTGCCGACTAAAGTTACCGCGGCTGTGGAGTTTAAAGTAGAAGATCCTAAAAAAGCGACTTTGGATGTTCAAAATTACCGGCTGTCTGTAACCTGGCTCTCTACCGAGGCGTTAAAAAATACTATTGGAAGTATGGATTTAAAGGACTTATTAAGTGAGCGGGATCAGATTGCCGACAAACTACGCGAGCAAATTGATGTTGGTGCGGCAGTTTACGGCATTGATGTCCGTGCGGTGCGGATAACGGATATCGACACCCCGCAATCGCTGGTGGAGGAGTTGGCAGTTATTGCGCGAGCCCGCAGGGCGAGCGAAGCCAAACAAATTCAGGCCGATGCAGAAGTCTTGGTTGCAAGAAAGATCGCGGAAGCAAGCAATATTTTGGACCAAGCTAAGGACGGCTTGCGGTTACGGGAACTTCAAACTTTAACCGAAATATCAAAAGAAACAGGCAACATGGTAATTGTGTACCCCTATGGCGACAGAACCGGTCAGGAAATTGCTAACGGTCGGGCGGGCAATGTCCCCTGGACTTTTGAGGGTAACAGAAGATCCGTACCGGAAGGTGTAGAGGTCAGAAAGCAATAAAGAACTACGGCTAAATCCGCGATTTTAGCTCACAAAATATCCAGGGGAGTAAAAAATCTGGAAGTAAGGAAAACATCTTAGCACACACCTTAGAGTCTGTGGTTTTCTAGAATTCGGCCGACTTCTTGAGCAATTTGCTTAAGAGTATTATCAACTTTCAGAAGAAAGCTAGAGATGTTTAAGTCGTCCAATTTATTCCTTATTTGGTCCTCGTTGATGTTTGTCAAAACAAGCACTTTAACAGTTTTTCCCCATACATCCCGTCTGATTTCTGCAATCATTTCTGCTCCATTAATGTCCGGCAGAATTAAGTCAGCAATTATAAGATCGGGGTGATTTTTTAATGCCAGTTGGACGCCGTTCCTGCCGGAAACTGTTGTGTCCACATAATAACCGGCTTCTCTTAGGGTAAAGGCCACAGATTCGGCGACTACTGTATCGTCCTCAACTACTAAAATGTGTTTTTGTTCCATACATTTACTCTAGCACACTTTTATTGGTGGGCGAAGGGGGACTTGAACCCCCACCCCTTGCGGGATACGGTTCTAAGCCGTACGCGTATGCCAATTCCGCCATCCGCCCACGATGCTACTGTTACGGCTTGGGAAAAAATCCAAAGTCATATGAAAAAACCTCATCAGGCAAGCCGTCTTAGTTTTACTTTGTAATTTTACACTATTTGGTTGCCGTTAGTCCCGAATATTCTGGCGCGTGTGAAGGAGCAGTTTGATATAGTCTCGTCTAGGAAAGTAAAAAGATTTCCAAAGGCACGGTCTTAACTGGCGCATCCGTTAGTGTATCTGCCGAAACAACAGTCATATCGGGTAGATTCGCCACCTCGTCGTACGGGATGCGCTTGCGATATTTAACCTCATAAAACCCAAGTTTTCCTTCTTTTTTAGTCACAAAATCAACCTCGCCGGTAGCCGTTTTACCCCAATACATGCTTGGTACATCTCTAACCAATTTGGCGCCAACGCAGTTTTCTGCAATCGCCGGCAGTAGTTTTTCTTTTATTTTTTGACTTTGAGCAAACGGGTTTTCCATAAGCTCGTGAACTTTTAGATACAGCGAATTAAAGATAAACGGGTCAGTAAAATAGATTTTTTTGTTTTTTTTACTATCCCGTCTTTTTTCCTCCACAACATAAGCATTAAGGGTAAATAGCACAAACATCTTTTCCATAATATCCAGGTAATCTTGGACGGCTAGATGTGAGGCTAGCGAGGAATCCCTGGCCAACGAGATGTAGCTTATGGGTGTAGTAACAGTTTTAAAAACGGTTGCGAATAAGTCGTACGCAATTTGCTCGCTTTTTCTGGTTTTATGCAGATCGTTTTCCGTCCAAGTAATAAAAGTATCGTAGGTGGAGTTGGTTATCTGACTTGTTGTATAGAACTCGTTGATGGTTTTGGGAAAACCTCCCGTGAGTAAAAAGTCCCCAAATAGTTTTTGTAAAGTAGGTAGTTGACGATATAAGACTGCAGGACTGGGGTCAGCCAGGGTTTGGGGTGAAACAAACTCCACAAATTGTTTAAAGCTTAACGGGTGGTAAAAGATATCAGCTGGGGAAAAAGCCCCCCTTCTGCCTGACAAAAACTCGGAGCCGTATTTTAAGTCCAAAATGCTGGAGCCGGTAAGTAAGACTAAAGCGTTTTTTAGCATACCGTTGTCCACCATCTCTTTAATCGCTTTTTGCCAGTCTGTGACAAAGGAAATTTCGTCCAGAAATAAGTACAATCTGGATGTGGTTCTGGGACGGGCATAGTCCAGATAGGTTTTAGTGACATCAAAAAGATCGTTGTAGTCTTTTACGCGGTCGCACGGAAAGAAGAACACCGCCTCCTTAGGAAGTTTAATGTCCAGTAGGAGTTTTTTGATCAGTAGTCTGAATAGGGTAGATTTTCCGACTCTTCTGGGTCCTCGGATTGTTATTACGCCGTCTTTAGTTAAATCGAGGGACGACAGGAGCGGATGGTGGTACCGGTATTTTTGGTCGTTAAATTCTGTTAGCAAGGAGTCGTCCTCAATCAGTCTGACTGAGTCCCACCACGGATTATTTGCATGTATGCGATCAAAATCTTTGTCCATAGTATCTAGCATATACCATAATAGACCATAATATAGTATCTGTCAAATACCATATCTTTCCTCCAGGGTTCTTCGAGGGGTGGGTGGGGCCTGCTTTTGTAACATCAGAACATAGAGGATGGCTAAGGCAAGAAATAGAATGTATAGCAAAATCAGAAAGCGGTTTTTTATTGAAACTCCGGTCTTCATTTAGTCGGACTCAAAATTTTGAATCATCTCGCCAAAGTATTTAACACCCTCGCACCACGAGCCTTTGGACGGGGGTGTGTATACGCGCATAATTTCACACGGGTCCGTTATACCCTTGGCGAAAAAGTTGACATCAAAGTATTTTGACAGGGCGGAGATGCCAGCTTCCCAGCTCTCAAAAGTTTTGACATTGCCTCCCCAGACGCCGTAACCCCAAGCGTTATAGGAATTTTCCAGTCCGGCCACGATAGGTACTTTTTTACCACAACCGGATTCTTGGAAAGAGACCGCGGCCACCAGCCAATATGGAATGTTATGGTCGTCAGCCTTTTGGACTATATACTCCCCTGTTCCGGCCAAAGGACACTTAAATTTGTTAAATACACCTTCTATTTTAAGCGCTCTGGCATCTTGGGCTTGGGTTTCAAAGTCGCTTTGGGTGTTGTTGGGGGCTTTTGCGGTATAGTAGCTTAAAACATTCCCCGCCGATGTTTTGCTAAAAGAGCTTAACAGAAAGAAAGACGAGGTCGTAAAAGCAGAAACTGTCAGAACTACCCATACGAAAGGGGCGATAAGCCTGATGGCAGGTACAAAGGGCGTCGCTCTGGTTTCTGTTACCTTCGCCAACTTACTTTTTTTAGTCATATGGTTAAATGATTGCATATTTGAAGCAGTTTGACAAAAACCCGCTAAACCAATTTGCTGTTC
>CAZTSS010000034.1:0-6894 GCA_964616765.1 uncultured Candidatus Saccharibacteria bacterium | reverse complement strand
TAACAAAAACTCTAGAAGCTCCCCGCCTTGTAATAGAGCCTATGTCGCCAGACTCGTCAATAAAAAGATACTGTTTTACCATAATTAGGAGGTTGAGCAGAGGAGCAGGTTACAAAACATAGTAGCAGAATTTTTTCTTAGTTCAACCATGTGTGACTCTCGGAGATTAATCGCGGAAATTAATCTATTTTTTCCCGCTAAACCAGTAACGCCTTTGAGGTTGCAAATTGCAACATCAAGTTACCGTAGAGCAAATTATGTTTTTAGGAACCAGGTGTTATTGTTGTTGGAAGAGCTATGATGGGAGTAAATTCAAACCACACTTCAGGGCAGAAACGGCATATTTTTTTCTAGTAAATAGAGGTACTCAATATTTTTGCCCTTGGCGCCTAAAATGGGCGACTCGGCAGACCGGATGATGAAAAAGCCGGAATCCGCAATTTCCTGCTCGACTTTTTGCAAGACCGGCTCGATTTGTTGGGTGTAATTATTGCTCGGCGCACCATCTTTGTGACTTCCATTGTAACTTCCGTCATCAGCATTTTTGTCTGGTTGACTTTTTATAATTCCTTGCTTAAAACTACCACCTTTAGGTGGTAGAGGCAGCCTACCAGAAGAAAGTGAGGGCTTGCGTAGCAAGGAATTACAGCAAACTGCCTGCGTAAGCCGGCAGTTGTTGATTTGCCGACTTTGTCCTCCAGCCTCAAAACTCAATTTGACCAAGGAAATTACCCGGCCGTTGATCTTTAAATTTTTGTATGCTGACGGTAAGATTGCCGATTGTTTAGTCCAGCCGGTGTCAATAGTTAATAAATCTACTTGTTCCGGAAGCTCTACATGCACGGCATTGGTTCTTTCCAACACCACAACCCGTGCGTCGTTCCGCAGTTTCCAGTCCAAAAGCCCGTAACCGGTTTCCACCGCATACACCTTGTTAGCCCCGTGTTGCAAGAGACAATCCGTAAAGCCTCCGGTTGACGAGCCAAAATCCGCGCAAACCAGCCCACTCACATCTGTTTGGAAGGTTGCCAGCGCAAATTCCAGCTTTTCCCCCGCCCTGCTGGCGTATTTTTTGTTTATATTATTATTCACAGCGACAGCTTTCCATAATTATTATTTCAACCTAATTACTTGTGGTGCTAGTAGAGCTTACTCTGTTATGTCCTTCTAGACATGTGAGTGCAATCTGTTGAAATGAATCCATACCGTTAGTGCCAGCATCGATGCCGATTGTTCTACCCACATCACTTAATATGGCCATACCAATTTCCCACGCTCTTTTCTCATAGGTCATTACGACTTCTTTGGCGTGCGGAAAATCTATGTTCCCAAGCGTGCCGTCGTAAATAAGAGGTGAAAAGGTAGACCCAAATCTATTATATGCACTTTTGTATTTTGCTAGCGCAAGTGGATTATTACGGGCAAGCTCCCTGTCCTGTATGCCGTGACCGATCTCGTGAAGCAGAGTAGCCACATCCTCGTTACTGTAAGGCAGGCTTGCTACTACAGTGCTTTCATCTCTGGCGTCATCGTATATCTGATAGCAGTATGGTTTTTTGTTAGGCTCACTACCTCCGTCCTTTAGGTGTAAAGTATAATGAGTATCTTCAAGCATTCGGTCGATCCGCCACACACCACCAGTTGAGGAAATAATCGCAAAGACTTCCGGTGTAAACATCGGGCCGGACACCGCCTCTAAGGGGCTTGACAAATCTCCTGCTTTTCTTGTGATATAGACCAAATCTTCTCCCACCGTACCTATTACGGCAAGTTGTTGACGGTCGCCGTATTCAAGGACATAAGCACGATACGATCCACCTTTAGCATCAAAAAATTGGTTTATTTCTAAAGCGTTCCTTTCCACTCCCGTGCGGGCCGTTTCGGCCGAGGGCATTTTTTTATTTACTACCGCGTGGAGTTCGCTGGGTGTAAATGCAACCTCCACATTTGAGTAAACACTTCTTTCTAGCCAGTCTTTTCCTAAAAGTTCCTGCAAATTGACTTGCCCGTTACTTAACTCATTGGTTGCTTGTTGTTGTATGGGGTTTTCTAGTTCCAAATCCATATTGATTAATATAACACAAAGTTATTTTTTAGGGTTTGACTTTCTGACGGTAATACAAACACAACTTTTTACTGCGGGGCTTATCTACGGCCGACATATTTTTCTACTCTCGTAGAATTATTATATTACTTATTTGATCAAAGAAATTCAGGTATGCTAACATGTACTCAATGGACGAAAAACCCACGGATGTCGAACAAGTCAAAAGTCCCGAGGTCATTGAGGCGGAGGATAGAGCTCGTAGTTTTATGGGCGCTTTTGTTGGAGATTTGGCTTATGACTTAAGCGAGGGCTTGTATGTCAGAGACAAACATTATAATGCCCCAGAAGAGCCTAGTGGGGATCTGAAGTTAAGATCGGTTTTGGATTTCGTGGAGATTTTCCAGGAGATAGGGTTGGATAAATTCAGTGTTGAAATCAGTCCAGAGGGTTCTCCAACACTTACATTTACAGATCCTAGAGGAAGGTGTTTTAGGGCAGCTTATCAGAGAACACAATATAGTGGGATGAGGGAAACGCACCATTATTTGGCAGTATCAGAAACGCCAGATGCCGAACCTAGTATATTCTTACATCGTTCGGGAGTCTTGGCACACACTTCCGACTATAGCGATGAAGCCCACATCGTGTTTATGTCAAAAATCGGTGGACGGGAACGGGATATAACATTTACTTATGACGAAGACGCAAATAAAAATCCAGTAGAGAGAATTGTGAGTAAAGTCGACAAGTTGTGGAACGGTGATTACTAGTAAATTTAGATGTACTAACCTATTATTGTTGACACGCGGGCTTGGTTTTGCTATGGTGTCGTTTGTCCCCTGATCCTTTTGTCGTACTAATTACTCAACAGGCGGGGCATCAGCTCTTTGACAAGTCAAAAAGTAAGTAAGTATAGGTAAGAAAGTCCTTTTAACAATGTCGTCAAAAGACGAGTTCAAAAGTTGAAAGGCGAAAAGAATGTTTCTTTGAGAATTTGATCCTAGTTCAGGACGAACGCTAGCGGCGTGCCTAAGGTATGCAAGTCGAACGGTTTAATTGTCGCAAGATGGTTGAATAGTGGCGAACGGCTGAGTAAGACATAGGAATCTACCCATAAGTAGAGGATAGCCCGGCGAAAGCCGAAGTAATACTCTATGTGACCCCGCCTCGGCGGGGTTAAAGTCGCAAGACGCTTAAGGACGAGCCTATGGCCTATCAGGTAGTTGGTGGGGTAATTGCCTACCAAGCCTATGACGGGTAGCCGGTCTGAGAGGACGAACGGCCAGAGGGGGACTGAGACACGGCCCTCACTCCTACGGGAGGCAGCAATTGGGAATTTTGCACAATGGACGAAAGTCTGATGCAGCGACGCCGCGTGAAGGATGACGGCCCTAGGGTTGTAAACTTCGATCAAGCGCCGGCAAACTACGTGCCAGCAGCAGCGGTCATACGTAGGGCGCAAGCGTTGTCCGGATTTACTGGGCGTAAAGAGTTCTGTAGGCGGTTGCGTAAGTTAGAAGTTAAATCTCTCCGCTCAACGGGGAAACTGCTTTTAATACTGCGCGACTAGAGACATCTAGGGGACAGCGGAACTTATGGTGGAGCAGTGAAATGCGTTGATATCATAGGGAACACCAAGGGGGAAGCCAGCTGTCTGGGGATGTACTGACGCTAAGAGACGAAAGCGTTGGGAGCGAAACGGATAGTAGTCTAGTCCCTCCTTTAAGGTGACTTTTAGGAGAAAAATTCGGCTATATGCTGGGACATCCGTATCACAGTTAGATGGGAACATGTGATTAAGTATCTTGAATTACTAATATTATTCGGATAAAATTCGGGTATGTTTAGTGACAATATTTCAAGTGCGGACAATCAGCAGGAAAGACCTCGCCAAGTGCGGGGAATCCTCAGAGACTGTATGCCGAATATCTCTATCAGTTTTGGTTTACCTACTTTATTAGGTTTTCTATATACCGATGGTTGTGTTTCAGCCAGGGGTGGTAGCTGGAGAATCTATTTTGCTGTTAAGTCGTACACATTAATACGCGTATTTGGTGAATGCATGCGTAATGTGTTTAGACTTAAAGGCGATAAGGTATTAATAGGTAGAACAAAAGATGGTTTGTGGAGAGCGGTTGTTAACTCAAAGGAAATTGGAAACTATTTAACGGTAAACTTTGGTTGTTTTAGGACAGCCAGATTTACAGACGGCTTATTGCCAGACATCCACTTACCGGTTGACTATTTGATTAATCAAAATGGCGTAAAGGAATTTCTTACTGCCGCATTCAGTTGCGACGGCGGGGTTTCTTTTTACCCAGTCAACCAGAGGAGGAAGTCAGGAACAGTTAGGTGGTTTAATAGAAATGTTTTTCTAGCTTGCAAACATCCGACACTCTTAAGTGATTATAGTTTTTTACTAAGTCATTTAGGTATAAAAAGTTCGTTGCTTGCAGATAGAATAAAGATTTCATCCAGAGTCGAGATGACTAATTTCCAAAGAGAAGTGGGGTTTATTGAAAATGTTGAAGTAACAAATCACTCCAAGCTGTGGGGTGGTTTAAATAAGTCGACACTATTAAATAAGACCTTAAAATCGTACACAAACAGGAGATAATGGTATAGCCCGATCTTTATAGCGATATAGAGAGTTAGTAAATGTTCTAACCTGTTGTCAACCGATAACAGTAACAAGCACATTATTACAATGTAGATACCCGTGTAGTCAACGCCGTAAACCATGCCTGCTAGATACCTGGAGTTATCTGGGTGTCGAAGCTAACGCGTTAAGCAGGCCGCCTGGGGAGTACGGTCGCAAGGCTAAAACTCAAAGGAATTGGCGGGGACCCGCACAAGCGGTGGAGCATGCTCTTCAATTGGCTGCTAACCCAAGAACCTTACCCAGATTTGACATGCTACCGTGTGTAGTCCTGCTGAAAGGTGGGATGATCCTCGGATGGTAGCACAGGTGTTGCATGGCTGTCGTCAGCTCGTATCGTGAGACGTACCCTTTAGTGGGCTAACGAGCGCAACCCCTACCGTTAGTTGTATCACTCTAGCGGAACTGCCCGCGTAAGCGGGAGGAAGGCGGGGACGATGTCAAGTCAGGATTGCCTTTATGTCTGGGGCTAGAAGCATGCTACAATGGCGCGCACAGCGAGAAGCAAGTAGGCGACTATGAGCAAATCTCTTAAAACGCGTCTCAGTTCGGATTGAAGTCTGCAACTCGACTTCATGAAGTTGGAATCGCTAGTAATCGGCGGTCAGCTATACGCCGGTGAATACGTTCTCGGGACTTGCACAAACTAAATGCGCTTGGCAGCGCTTTGTTTCTTTACTGAAACCAAAAATCAGAACCGGTTGACACTTTTGTTGGCCTGTCGTCTGGTTTTTGGGACTAG
The DNA here is from genome assembly GCA_964616765.1 of uncultured Candidatus Saccharibacteria bacterium. Classification (GTDB taxonomy): domain Bacteria; phylum Patescibacteriota; class WWE3; order UBA101185; family UBA10185; genus JBBAAW01. The sequence goes on along the minus strand of CAZTSS010000034.1, from coordinate 1,446 downwards.
GTGGTGAAAATCCACCCGCTGATGAAAATTCGGCAGTAGTTGAGGACAGGACCTTGTCCGTGAGGGCAGGTCTGAAGGGTCCAAAATACAAACGGCAGTCTTACGCAAAAACGGATACTTTGACCATGCGTGTGTACATGGGAAAAAGTCAAGCAAAATAAAAAAGGTAGCTTGAAAGTCCGGTAGGAATGCCTCAAATAGTCTAAAGCGTAACCCAAGGAGATCCTAATAATAATGTAATTTTTATGTTATTAGGAAGTCAGCTGAATCCATAGTACTCTTGAGTATTATTACAATATGTAGTAAAGAGGAAGGGATGAATTCTAATCTTGACCCAAACTATGTTGTGGGTTTTGTCGACGGGGAAGGCTGTTTTAGCATTACCGTTAACAAGCATCATGGTCGACTTTCCGAGGTTCGGTTACTTTTTGCAATCGAGCTTGAGGAGTCGGACAAAGAAATTCTGGAAAGAATCGCGCAAACGATTGGTTGTGGGAAAATCTACAGATTGGTCTACAAAAACCATCCGAGTTGGAAACCACACTGCAAACTTAAAGTCAGCAATTTTAAGGATATTGATGAGAAGGTAATTCCTTTTTTCACCAAATATCCATTGCAGGCTAAAAAGAAATTGCAGTTTGAGAGGTTCTGCGAAGTCGCGCAAATGATAAAAGACAAAAAACATTTGGGCGACAGAAACATTAGGAAAATTCTTTGTATTAGGTCTAAAGAATAGAAACTCGCCGAGTGCGCTAGACGCGCACGCTCGGTGGGGAGGGACAATGAATTACTTGATCCCAATCACCGCCCGTCACGCCAGCAAAGCTGGGGCTACCCTAAATCTCTGCATTAGTAGGGCTCACGGTAGAACCAGTGATGAGGGTGAAGTCGTAAACTTGTTGCGACTTGCAGGAGTAATTCTGCAAACAAAGTTGGCTAATATCGGTGAACTCCCGATAAGGGACAATACCGAGGGAAGTTTTTCTGTAGTCGTTGAGAAGATAGACTTAGAATTACCCCGTATCGACTGTGTTTACCAAAACACGATATGTAGTAATCATATTCGTTATGATAAACTGTCTACATATAATATGCCAACTCCTAACATAACAAAAGCGTTAGGATGAAGATATAGTCAGCGCCATTAGTAATAATGGACAGTTCCAATGTGCACATTTTTGTGCCACACGGAATAAGCGAACAAGGTAGCCGTAGGGGAATCTGCGGCTGGATCACCTCCTTTCTAGGGAGAAAAAATGTTGGTGAAGATGCGGATACTTTAATGACCTTGCGTCAAGCGAGACCGTTATCAAAGTCAACACCGTCTGACCAAGAAACTCATAAGTCAGATGCGTAACCTCCATAACTCACGGAGGCCTGGGTAAGTTTTTAAGGTAAGCTTCAAACCTTTAAATGAACATTCTTTTTGCCTTTCTTCCTTTGAAT
>CAZTSS010000033.1:0-7003 GCA_964616765.1 uncultured Candidatus Saccharibacteria bacterium | reverse complement strand
GAGGAGGTCGTGGAAAAAATCTGGCAAGCCACGAAGAAAACAACGGAAAACTAATTACTAGTAAGCTTTTGTTCTCGTTTACTATCCGCCTTGACACCACCGTCCGCAGAGGTAGCTTTCTCGCTACTTACCATATCGTTGGCTATCTCTACCGCACCCCTAAATATCGGAATAAAATCGAACTGCTTCTCGATTTCGTCTTCTGTAATCACTATATCCGGCTCGTATCGCCGAAGATTGAATAACTGTCTTATAAACTCGTATCTGTCTATCTCCCCAGCGTCCAATTTGACTATAAGATGCTCCTGCTCTAGTATTTTGCGGGCTTGGGCGATGTTCTTAAACATGAGGTGAGGGTAACACAAGACCTCGAATACCTCAATATGAAATATAATGTTAAACCTACGAAGGTCGCCGTTAAAGGTGGCTTTTTCTTTTCCGAACATTCCTTCGTTAAACTGGTGCGCCCGGAGGGAGTCGAACCCCCGACCTCAACGTCCGCAACGTCGCATTCTATCCGCTGAACTACGGGCGCGCAAATTTACCGTCCAACTTGTCAACCAAAATTACCTAACAGGTATTGACTATTATACCAGCCGGTAGTAAATTGCAAACTATGAATGTAATTAGTGAAATCTTAAAAGTAATTTTTGAGAGCGTCCTTGGGGCAATAATCGACGCTATTACCTTAAAATAGCCACAAAGAGCCTGTGGCTAGGGTCGGCAGGCTTTGAACTCCAAGCGTCGCACACCGAAAAATGCTACAATTAACACATGCAAGAGCCGTCAACCAACAAAAACTCCAGCCTTAAATACTCCAAAACTAAATTGCCCATAGAAAAAGCCCGCGATATTATAAGGAAAAACCCCGTCCTCATTTGGTACTCAAAAAATTACGACGGCTTTGACTTGCCCTGCATTGTAGAGGCCGTCTTAAACTACGGTAGCTGGGACGAATTTAAAGAGCTTATTAACGCTGTGGGCATAGAGGAAGTCGCCAAAATCTTTTACCAGCACGCCAATCGCCCGAGATGCAACTACAAACCGGAAATTAAAAAATTCTTTACGGAGGTATTTGCCAAAAATGCACCTAGAAATTTTGTCGGACAAACAATCGCAACTAATACCCTTAATTAGCCGATTCAGCAGATCCTTTGGCCTAGTGGGAGGTACAGCTTTTGCCCTAATTCTTGGTCACCGAAGGTCAATCGATTACGACCTTTTTAAGTACGGTAGTCTGAACAAAGAATATGTTTTGGACAAAATTAAGGACTACACAGACAACTTGCAGATTATCGTAAGAAAAACCCAGGAGTTAACTGTAGAAATCAGCGGAATAAAAACGACTTTTTATAGCTTTCCCTTTAAAGTGCCTTATACTTTGACGGCATTTAATAACATAAAAATGCCCAATCTTTTAACGCTTTGTGCTATGAAGGCCTACGCATTAGGCCAAAGAGCCAAGTGGAAGGATTATGTCGACTTGTATTTTGGACTAAAACATTACAGCGTGGATGAAATAGCCACCAGAGGCAAAGAGGTCTTTAAAGGAGAGTTTAATGCAAAGCTTTTTAGACTACAGTTAGGGGTTTTTGACGATATTAGCTACCGCGAGCAAGTGGAATTTATGCCCGGTTTTGAAGTTTCTATGGACGACATAAAGTCAGCTCTTGTGGACATCAGCACACGAATATAACCACTAATAAAGGAAATGTCTAAAATCACCAAACTACGACCGGAAAACAACTTGCAATTTGAACAAGCGTTGTGGGGTAGGGGAGTGAGTTTAATTGCGGGGGTGGACGAGGTAGGTAGGGGAGCTCTAGCCGGACCGATGGTAGTTTGCGCCCTGATTCTAAAGCAGAACGACCTTTGCAGAGTCTATAAGTTACTCACAAATAACGACATCGGAGATGCCAACCCAGAAGAACTAGAAAAACACAAACAATACTTCCAAATTACTGATTCAAAACTGCTGACACCTAAAAAAAGGGGTGATCTGAATGATTTTATCCTAAAAAACTGCCTCTGTTATAGCATTTATCAGGTAACTAATCAGGAAATCGACGCTTTGGGACTTTCCGCCTGCACGCAAAAAGCTTTCAGTGGAGCAATAAAATCGCTAGCCACCAAACCGGAGCATATTTTAACCGACGCTTTTCCCGTTAAAGAGTACCCCCAAACAATCCAAACTAACATCACGGCAGGCGACCGCGTCAGCATAACCATTTCCGCCGCGTCTATTGTGGCAAAAGTCTTTAGAGACAAATTAATGTGCGACTTGGGAAGTCAGCCTGAATATGCAATGTACGACTTTGCTAGGCACAAAGGTTACGGCACCAAACTGCATCTACAAAAAATCTCCCAGCACGGGGTTTCTAAGATCCACAGACGCACTTTTATCCATTAAATTTTGCTGTTAATTCAGAAATTCGATAAGATGTTAGATGATATGGGAATAAAACTTGGAAGACAAGCGGAATCATCGGAAGGTAGCGCAACCCGACAACCAGGAACTCTAGCACAACAAGCTGTTGAGTTTCTAAAAAGGATACCTACAGAACTACCGGAAACCGTCAGAAACGAGATTATCTGTACCAGGCAGTTAAAGGACGCTGTAACAGCATTAGGCGAAAAAGGTCGCTTATCTCTCGAGCAGGGCGATATGACCTGGGTTGAAGTAAGACCTGGGTTAGCCTCACGATCGGGAGAATTCATTATCCTAAGGACAGAAGGACCATTAGGGAAGGTCGTAGGTCAGTATGTACGACCTGAAACATCGGATGGAAGGCGCGTAACCGTACTAACCGACATGAACCCAGAACAAACCAAAGAGCTTGTTAGCGGGCTTCACGAATACGCCTACAGTAGTACAAGATTAGAACCCGAAGGGTCGCACGAACGACCAGCACTTACTACAGAAACAGTCAGCAGAAGCGCAAAAGAACCAGGCGAAAATGACCCACTGGTATTCGAAGAAGTAATCGCGGAAGCTGAACGCATTTTACAAGAGGCATGGGAAAGCAGCAGACAAAATCAAGCCGGTGTCAACGAAAGAGGCTACAGGCAGGTATCTGGTTTAAACGATTTTTTCAACGGACCACAAGTCACCCTACACGCTAACTTTGGCCAGTTAATTTGACCCTTTATTGTATTTTTTATTGGTTACTGCGTGGAAAAGATCTGTCTGACAAGCTAGACCACATCCTTATGAAATTTTTTATGAACATCCCTTAACTGCCGGTTTGTCACATGGGTATAAATTTGCGTTGTAGAAACATTAGAATGACCCAACAACTCCTGCACACTCCTTAAATCCGCGCCTTCGCGCAGTAAACCAGTGGCAAAGGTATGGCGTAAAGTGTGAGGCGTGGCGTCAACTGCAATTCCCGCACGGGTGGCGTAAACCTTAACCAGGCGCTCCACACTCCGCGAGGTTAATCGCAAACTTTCGCCCGTCACATCGTCCTTGGCCATTTTTTTACCGGAATATCTAAGAAATAACGGCACAAAATCGTCTTTTCTGGTCGACAAATATCTGCCCAGCCAGTCAATAGCCGAAGGACTCAAATACACTGTCCTGACTTTTCTGCCTTTGCCTACAACCGCAAACTCGCCCGTGTCCAAATTAATACTGTCCACATTTAAATTGCACAGCTCGCTCACCCGCAAACCCGTAGAAAATAGCACCTCTAAAATGGCGCGGTCGCGTAGCCCGCTAAGCTTGTTTAAATCCTGGACATCAAACAAAAACTTAAGCTGATCTTCTTCTAACACTTTTGGTATCCGTGGCTCCGGTTTTCCTAAAGTAATCTGCTCCGGCGGGATAACAGCCACTTTTTCTTCCACTATCATATATTTTAAAAACGCCCTTATAGCGACCAAAAATGTGGTTTGGGTTGACCGTTTAAATTCCTGCTGGGACTTTGAGCTGATGCGGCGGTTTAAATCCAGTCGATATTTTCTTAACAGCTCGTGAGTTAAATCGTCGAGCTCTAAGTGTGTCTTCTTTAACTGCGTCCGCATCCAGTCTGTTAAGTCAGCCAAATAAAAGTGATACATTCTAATAGTATTTTGACTTAAATTTCTGTCGACTTCGCAAAACTCCAAATATCTTGTTATATAGACCTCCAAGCTACCTTGGGTCTGCTGATTGCTAGATATGGTTGTCGTCTTGTCCATAAAAATCGATTCTGGGGCATTCTGGGGGCTTGGATGTGATTGTTGTTGCAACCACGCCGTTTGACGCACTTGACCCCTCTGGACACCTCAACTTATACCTATTATACAGGAGGACAACGGGACAGGGCAGGAAATAACCGAATAATTAACTAACGCGGGGATATGAGTCAAAAATAAAAATTCATCTGTGCTGAATAGGAACAAAAAACCGGAATAGGGAATTGGAAATAAAAGCTACGCAAAACAAAAAATTAATAACCGAAAAATACTACAGTCAAATTTTCATGAATTAATGAAACGGGAGAAGCAAGGGAAGTCCCGGAAGCGACATCCAGCCAACTTCGTATTATGTATATTTAACGACATTGCAACACAGAATCGACAAGAACAGGGCAAAACCAAATATAGACGCGTAAGAAAAGAGGGGAGAAAGCTGTAACACATTAATAACTAATAATTAAGCAACGCTGTTCTACAAATCGCTGAATTTACTCATCTATCTCAGTCAAACCGAGCTCTCTAGAATCCATAAAAGTCGTCGGAGAACCTGCGGGTAATGTAGCTAGTTATCCACAAGCGTGCCGTGGGAAATAAGTATGACAAACCTCCAATAGAAACTATGACAAATCTACATGCGACAAACTATGACAGGCACTCTTTAGCAATTAGACCTATAGTATGACAATGTTCCTTGGGATATTACCTTACTCCCCTGCCCTATCTTTCTTTTTAGGCGAGCTGGCGGTTACGGCTTAAAAAGTACTAAAACAACAAAAAACACCAGTATTAAAGCAATATAGTCCCACAATGTTTTCTTACTTAATGAGTTTTTTAAATACAACTGTAGGTAACCAAGACCAAGCAAAAATACCGATGCAATAAATAGTCCCCGTAAAAAAGTCTCGCCGGAAAAAAATAGGGTTGTAAAAGAAGTCCAGCCAGTAAAAATAGCCAACGAAGCTGTAATAACAATAGATTCCAAGGCTTTAACTTTTCTAATTTCTTTTTCAAACGAGTAAACCCACAGGGAATAGGTGTAAAAGAAAAAAGCTACCAAACTTACCGCCAAGGTTTGTAAAAGTGGCTGGACTGGTAACCGGTGCAAACCTGTAAAAACTGTAATGGCTACACTCAAGAGTACAATTTGTACCCACCCAGTAGCTACGCGGTAAACCGGAATGATATCTTCCCTCCCCTTTACAACCAGAAGTACATTATTGAGTAAAAGAAGTGTGTATAATAAACCGACATAGAACAATCCAGCAAAAATCTTAATCGTAAGGGATAGGTTGGGATAGTAAAGATAAAAGAATAACACCCCAAGACAGAGAAAAAATGGCGTAAGACCGACAAAAGCCACCTCCCGTACTCCCCTATCCCCACCGTCCAGATATTGAACAAATAATGAGATCGCTATGGAGATAAAGGCTATGATTAAAATGTATTTTAACAGTAGAACAAATGTAGTAGCCTGATCTTCCAACCGATGATGGCTTCCAGCAACATAATAAACAGCACCAACAAGAAAAACCGATGCAACAATAAACCAGAGCTTTTTAAAATTTAACTGTGTTTTTATAAGCACTTTAACAATTAATTTCCTTGGCCAGGTAGCACAAGGCCATAGCTACGGCGTCATTGGCATCATCCGGCTTTATCTTGTCCGTCAAACCCAAATAGTCCTGAACCGCCTTTTGCATAACCGCTTTCTCTGCCCGCCCGTAACCCGTCAACGCCAACTTAGCCTGCAAAGCAGTGTACTCGTAAATAGGCAGGTCGTACTCCGCACCAACCAGCAACGCTACTCCCCTAGCCTGCCCAACCGTCATGGCCGTCTTAACATTAGTGTTAAAAAAGAGTCGCTCAATAACCATCAGCTCCGGCTTGTACTTTTTGCACAACGACCCAAGCTGAAGATGAATATACTTTAGCCGGCGATGCATCTCCAGGTCTTTACCAGTGGACACTACGCCAGAGGTTATAATTTTGGGTAAACTCTTTGCACCAACTCCTTTATTGACTTTAATAAACGCGTAACCGGTGCTGGCTGTTCCCGGGTCAATGCCTAAAATAATCATAGTTTAGAAAGTTCGGCAACAATGGTGTCGGCTATTTTAAAATTTCCAAAAACATCCGAGACATCGTCGTGGTCCTCCAGAGCCTCGGCTAAAGCTACAATAGTTTGGGCTTTCTTTAAGTCCGTAATGTCTAGCTCAAAGGAAGGGTTTTCCGGGTCAGTAAAAATGTATGCTGTGCTACCCGCGCCACCCATGGAACCGTCGTATCTATTAAAAATGCTTCTGATCTCCGCGACCGTCCTGTTTTTATTGTCCGTCAGGGCTTTAATGTAAAAGGCTACACCCTCGGGCCCAAAACCCTCATACACTGCCTCCTCAAACTGGCTACCCTCTCCCCCACCGGCACCCTTTTGAATAGCCCGCTCAATGTTGTCTTTAGGCATTCTGGCCTCTTTTGCCTTGTCGATAGCGACTCTTAGCGCCGAGTTACTCTCCGGATCCCCGCCTTTTTTAGCTGCCACTGTAATCGCCCTGGTCAATTTTGTAAACATTTGACTTTTTTTGGAGTCGTTTACGGCTTTGTCCCGCTTTATTGTCGACCATTTTGAATGCCCTGACATAAACCCAATGGTATCACAAAAACAGGCGCTTGACATTGGAACTGGATCTGGTATTTTTCTCTAGATGCAAAACGACTTTGACGAGTTAGTTAAAAAGGCAGTTAAGGCAGCCTTGGCGCAGGATTGGACTTTAGCTAAGGAGATAAATTTACAAATCTTAGATCAGGAACCAGAGAACATTGA
>CAZTSS010000032.1:0-7205 GCA_964616765.1 uncultured Candidatus Saccharibacteria bacterium | reverse complement strand
GTTGCCAATTACTGACAGAAAGCTGGCGCGGAAAGACCTGATAATCCAACCCATTAAGAATGCCTAAAAACCGGTCCTTCCTGGCAGTCAGCACTTGGCCTATTTGACTGCTATCAGCCTCTGCAATAAGCTCATGGGCATACGACGGGGATACCGTATTTATGAAATCTGCTGACATAATACCCTGCATTAGTAAATTCAGGTCTCCGTCGCTAACATCCCACGCCAAGGATCTGTGCTCTGATGTAACCAACCCAACATCAGTAATAACCGACGGCGCTCCTGTTCCCTGATAAGATATATTGTGAATTGTCATGATCGACGCCGGTCTGCTTGCACCTAATTCGTCGGACAACAAGTGAGGGATAAGCCCGGTGTGCCAATCGTTACAGTGCACCACATCATAGGTGTTAAACCTACTTTTAATCAATTCGCAGACACATTTGTCAAAAAAAGCAAAAATTTGAGTTTCATTAGGCGTATTTAAAAAGGCATCCTTACCGCCTGTGGCAAAAAACGAGTCGTTCTTAAGTAAATATAGATCGACATCAGAAGCCGGGAGCTTTGTTGCCCAAACCTCCACCTCGTAGGTTATTGTATCGTATACTACCCGCAATGTCCGACTCTTATACAAATGGAGATTTTCTACCTTGGCTGTGGGAAAAAAGGGCACAACAACATCTGCATCTACGCCTACAGTTGCAAGTGCCTTTGGCAATGACCCCACAACATCACCCAACCCGCCGATTTTTATCACCGGCGCAACTTCTGACGCGCACAATAAAACTTTGAGCATGCTTAGTTACTCCTTTGCTCGGGCTGACCGCCACGCAATCTTCTATACTCTGCTGTGTACTCATCCAAAACCTTATTTATTCGTTCTTCCGGAATCTCCAGCCTTAGTAAATCTACGGCATGAATAGCATCGTATATGTCATTTTTTGTCTCAATTTTATGGACAGCATCGCGCCACAAAATAGCTTTCTCATATTCTCCTGCAGACGCGGATTTTGCTTCCTGTTGCTTCAACAAATCAATAAAAGCCCTATATATCGCCGGCTCTACACCACCGGCCTCCAGTGTACGGGTTTTAAAAGGTATTCGTTGTGTGACATTTCGCTCCTTGTTCATCTCTCTAATCTTGCCGGACCTCTGCCAGTCAAAAGCCGTAGAAATAATCTTTCTATACAAAAACTGCGCCCGACTTTTTTCTTCAGCATAACTATCATCAGCCAGCTCAATGGTTTCCAAGCACTGATATGCCCCCGACTCTATCATCTCCACACTCCACCAAGGCTTTGCACAAGCCCAAAAAAACTGATCCGAAGCCACAGCCTTATCTGCCATGTTTCTAGCAGTAGGATATATCTCCGACTGATTTTCTAAAGAGTCCACGACCCTTAACATCAGATTTACTAATTCCCATTGGTACTGATGAACTACATTGGCTGGGTCATTCCAGGATATAAACTGGATGCCTTGATCGATATCCTCCAAACTGCTTGCCCAAGTGGATTCTTGTAGCTCAACTCTAATTTCCTCCAATCCGGGGGTCAACAAGTCTTTAAAAGTAGCAAATTGCACCTCTTTGTCAATTACAGGCATCTTATAATCATAAATATCAAGAAGAGCATTCTCTAACCCCGGACGATGGTGGCCAAAGGTTTCTCCGTCCATCGCAGTGACTAAGTATTTTCTATCACTATATTCAGACAGTAAGCCATGAATATTCGCACTGTTTCTTTCTATACCACCCATAATAATATTACTGGGCTTTCTGTCTCTAAAAAAAACAACTAAGTCACTTGACATATATTTAAATGTTTTTAATCCATTAAGTGAGTCTAATGTATCTGATTGCCCTTTATAAGCAATACCATCAACCAAAATATAACTATAACCACTTTTACTCACTACATCGAGTAATAGCTTGTTAATAGCCATTTCGGGAGGAAAAAATCCCTTAAAAACAACATCAGACGCCACATATTTACGAACTAAGTCATTATTTAAGTCTATCTGCCTAATAATTTCCTTTTCACCCATTAAGGGTAGAAAGGCGTGATAACAAGCGGTAGAGGTGATTTCTACTTTTCCTGATGCGTACAACTTCCCTACAGCATCTATTACATCGTTAAGATTGTACTTGTCTAACAGCTCTAACAAACTGCCGGATATGTTAATCGTCAATCTGGCTCTATCTTTAGCCAATAAACCATTTAGAAGAGGTCTATAACATTGATTAGCGACCGCCTCCAGAATATCCTTTTGCTGACTAGCTGGTTGGTAAAAGTGTAAAAAATTGATCCATTTCATATTATTCATGCACAAACTGGTGTCTAGATCTTCAGCAAGTCTTACTCCAGCAAACTGCCCTCCTTCTCAACCAACTCAACTCTTTTTAGTACTTCCGAGGCCTTGGGTCCAAACAGTTCCGCGCAACCTCTATAGTAATCCAAAACGGAAACGACCATATGCCTGCTGATGGTTTTTTTACCCGCGATATCCGCCCCGGTCGACCACCAAAAAGCGTCACTTTGTTCTGACTTTAGCAGATTTAACAACCGATTATCCCTTGCATAAGCCCCTTCCCGGTCTAACCAAAGTAGTATCGGCTTTGCACCATCAGCGGAAGGCTTTTTTCCGGAATCCCCCTCACCCTCCGTCAAACCTGTAAGTACCTCGTCCTTACTATGCACAAAATCAAACAACTCCCACAAAGCCAAATTAGCAGGGCTTTTGTCGTTACACCACATCGGATATATATCAGAACTTACAGTACTCCATGTCGACTCCAAAATCTCCGGTAACGGCTTGGTCTCCATATATTTAATAGCCTGACTAAGGGTAACAAAATCCACACCCCCCTTACTAAGCCCAACGGTAAGATTGTCAAAGAAAGCTACACCATCTCTATAGTGATGACCGAAGGTTTCCGCATCTAAAGCTACGACTGCACCATCTCCGTTTTTCTTTATATCTTCCAAGACGGTGGGTACATTAAATTCCCTATTAAAGGCGAGTAAATTAGAAAGGCCTCTATTCCTGATTAGCACTTTAGTCGAGCAACCGCCAACGGTATAAACTACGCCATTTTTATGTGCCTTCCTGACCTCCTCTGGCAGAGAATATTCATCCAATAACACCCATTCATACCCCATATCACTCAAGGTTGAAATCAGACTCGGACTAACTGCCATCTCCGGAGGAAAAAACCCCTTAATATTTTTAATCATATAGCAATCCTCGCCCTCAAAATCCTTATCAACGCCAAAGTAATAACCATATGCCAGCTCGTTCAACAATATTTGGCTGTAAACCATAGAAGTAGGCAGCCTCGATAAAAGCGGGTGATACGCACCCGTTCCTGTTAGCTCCACCCTACCCTGATCCGCTAGCAATCTGACATCATTAATCAACTCGGTGTAACCCATCAAGTCCAATTGCTCCAACAATGCAAGCGGAATATTTATCGTCAGACTAAGCTTCTTGTTTTCCTTGATAACTTTTATCAAAGGGGCGTAGCAATTCTTGACAACATCTTTAAACACCTCGGGTAGCTGGTTGGAGGGCTGATAAAAATGGAGTACAAAACAAAGCATTATCACCTGATTATATCTTTTAGATCAAAAACCGCAAGCCACATGCCGTTACCTTCTTGTGTGGCGCAACTTAATGGGACAAACACAACCACAAAAAAATGCACAACCCAATCCGAAGTGGTTTTTCCTCACTCTCCTGCCCACAGAATGAGAATACGGCCACTCCGGATAAGATTGTGCAACATGCCCATTATACACGCGATCAAGTACTTTGTCAAAGATTGATAATATGCGACACTATTACTGCTTTGCGGAGGCTCTCAAGTTGGTAGCTCGCTGGTAAAGCTTTTCGTACTCTCTGGCACTATAAGACCAACTAAAGTCGGCCTTCATGGCGTTGATCTGCAATCTCCTCCACAATACCGGATTTTTATAAACCTCTAAAGCTCTAACAAGCTCACCGTAAAGTGCAAACTCGTCAAAATCGTCAAAAACAAAACCGGTCCCTTTTTGACTTACGGTGTCAAACGGACTAACCGTATCCTTTAGACCACCAACACCTCTAACTAACGGTATGGCCCCATATCTCATAGCCTCTAGCTGAACAACGCCACACGGCTCAAATCTGGAAGGAAATAGAACAACATCGCTACCACCAAAAACCAATCTTGGGAGCGTAAAGTTAGGGTGCGGATAAACACCCACTTTTTGAGGGTAGTTATTTTTTAAATTCTGAAGCAATTCCGTCAACCAACCATCTCCGCCCCCCACCTGCACAAACTGAACCTCATACCGACGAAGAATTTTGTCTAGCACTGACACCATCAAATCCACGCCCTTTTGAGAATCCAATCTACCCACAAAACCCAAAATAGGAATTGATCTATCGACTTTAAGATCAAACTCCTTCTGTAGGGCCTCTTTATTAACAAACCTGTCATCCAGCGACCTAATGTCGTAGTTTTTCTCAAGCAAAGGATCGGTAGCCGGATTCATCTCCTCGTAGTCTATGCCATTAACGATGCCAAAAATCTTTTCCCTAAGCTCACAGATAAGTTTATCTAGTCCTTCGCCGTACTCTGGGGTCATGATCTCTTTGGCATAACTTTTTGACACAGTACTGACTGCATCAGCATGCATGACTCCCCGGCGCAGGAAATTCTGGCTCAATAGTCTGGTGTCAAAAAAGGAAGCTACATCCGACCAACCATCATCAAAATCCATTTCTGAAATATTTTTGGGATCAAACATACCCTGAAACTTTAAATTATGAATGGTGAAAACTGTCGCAATTTTAGACAAAACCTCATCACTCTTGTATAGAGTTTTGACATAGTTTGGTAAGATACCACACTGCCAATCATTACAATGGATAACATGGGGGACAAATCCGCCCGACAAAACAAACTCCAACGCGCCCCGATTAAGCAGGGCCCATCTAATAGGGTCGTCAATATAACCGTAAACATTTGCTCTTAACTCGTAATACTCCATGTTCTCTAAGAAATATGTTGTAACACCATTCAAACTATGCTGTTTGATGTTGCAAGACAGATATGGGGTAGAGGTGTCTCCCGTCGGAACCTTAAGACCTTCGGTTACCAGTCGCAAGTTATACAACTTCTCGTCAATAAAACCAAATTTGGGCATGATTACCCGAGCATCATGGCCAAGAGCATTTAACGACCTGGCCAAAGCGTTAACAACTACAGACACACCGCCAACTCTGGCGTATGGGGATGATTCTGCCACGACAAACAAAATCTTAAGGGGTTTTTTCTTTTTAAAAGGGCCCTCGTCTGCAGAACCATCAAGAATCACCTTTTCCAAGGCCTTCAATATTGTTGGGGATTGTGCTTTCACGAGTGTATTTTACACTCTAATCAAGTTCAGTGGCAAGCTCAACCTCGCCGTCAGCCAGTAAGTCGGCTTTTATCTGACTGTCGGAAACCACATACAGACCATGAAGTTCCCTGCGCTTTGCGTACAGGCTGGCGTCGTCTGAAGCAATTAGACAAAGTTGGGCTGTGTCTTTTTGACTGGGTGTAAGCTGAAGAACTTTTTCAAAATAAGGTAGGTCGCTACCCCTAATATAAGAATGAATTAACGAAAAAGGCTTTATGGGCTTATGGAGGGAAAGTCCCGCACTCATTGTGAAGGCGTAATCCAAAGACGCATTCTTTGCCGATTTATCAAGAGATTGGGCAATCTCCTTTAGCCCACCAACCCCGCTCCTATAATAATTAAAAACCGGTTCTTCGGAAGCTGATTCCTCGGCAATCTCCTGTTCTTCCTCGGCTATTTTGGCAGTTTTACGGGTAACTGTCTTTGAAGTCTCTCTTAACTCGGACGACTCCGGTGCCTGGGTTTTATATTTTTCGGCAGCTTGTCTGAATCTGGCTAACCAGTCGATTGGTTCATCCTTAATTTCCTCTGTCTTAGGTTCTGCGTGTTGAACTCCAGTATCCGCGTCTTGCTTATCTATTCTATGCTCTCTTTCCTCTTTGACCTCTTTGGCCGCTTTAGTTTCCCATTTAGATCCTATTGCATCTTCTTTAATGTCTTTACTTTGTTTTAGACTTATCTCTGAATTTTCTTGACCAGCATAGTCACCTGACGCCTCTCCGGGTAAATTATCATCTAAAGATGTACTTTTGCTTACTTGGGCTTGCGGGACCTGCTTGCCTGGGTGGAGAAAGTCATTTATGTTCTGTCTTGTAAATCTATGCCTACCGGTAGCAGTTCTTACTTCGGCCTGAATTTTATTTTCGTCAAGGTATCTATAAATCGATCTTAAACTAACTCCCAATATTTCTGCTACTTCTGTAGATGTATAGAGTTTTTCATCAAAAGTATTTTGTTGCATAACTTAATACACTTTACATCACAAAATCATGTTGTCAATATGACAGAGTATGAAATGTGAAAATTCTTCCTAAAATTTTTGGACTGCCGGAGTCTGCGTCTGTAAATTACCCAAAACAATTGTATGGCTTCGCCAAATAGATTTTTAATACTAAAGCATTTAAAAAACCTCCATAGCACTGTACTCCACAAGAATTCTAAAACAAAAGTTGCAAACTACTCCGTAATGACTAATATATAACTTACATATGTCAAAAAAAGAGGTTCTGCAACTACTATTGACCGCCATAAGCTTGGTGACCTTAACTACTGCCATTTTTCTGTACGCCGGAGGTTATCGTCTTAAAAAAGATGAGGATAAAAGCACTGTCGTACTTAAATCAACTGGTCTTGCCAGCGTTAAATCCATACCCCAGGGCGCGAGTGTCTATATAAACGGCGTACTGGCAACAGCCACCAATAACACTATCTCCGGCATCGAGCCCGGCAAGCACACCATTAAAGTCGTAAAAAACGGTTACGCTCCCTGGTCAAAAGAAATTGAAATCTTCCCCGAGCTTGCCACTGATATCACTGCAGTGCTAATTTCCCAGTCCCCCAGACTAGAACCCCTAACCAACACCGGCGCCTCAAAACCTACACTGTCCCCTACTCTAACTAAACTGGCGTTTCTATCTTCGGATGCAGAAGCGCCAGGCATCTGGATAGTTTCTTTAACCGAAGGTACTCTTAATCTCTTCAGGTCAAGCCCCAGCGTTGTTCTAAAAGATACATCAATTACCAACTATTCAAAAAGCA
>CAZTSS010000031.1:0-7289 GCA_964616765.1 uncultured Candidatus Saccharibacteria bacterium | reverse complement strand
GTCAGGCAGGTTTTGGGTGGTTTTGGCATCCTTAAATTTTTCGTAATCACCTACATTTGGGGTAAAATGCGTTTTTGGATTAAGTTTTGCCAGTCTGTCCACCAAGCCCGGGGCGGTAGCAAAAACCAGGTCCGCCCTTTTGGTCAGCGCTTCCTCTTGAGCGGGTAAATCCTTTTTTAAGACGGTAGTTGAATATCTGGAGGTATTTTCCGGAAAACCCAAATAATTGTCTACACAGTCGTAAATCAACAAATCGTGCGGAAGCGCGTCTATATAGTCCATAAGCCCTTTAAGTTGGACATGATAGACCCACAGTAAAGTTTTTCTTGCCGGGTCAAACTGCCTGGTTGCCAGCTTTTTAATGTGATTAATATGCCAACGGTTAGTTAACTTTATACTCGGGACGACATTAAGAGGCGAATAAATTAGTACACCGCTGGTTGGCTCGATTTTAGTTTGAGTTACAAGTCGTTTGACCGACCAGGCACCGTCCAAAACCTGTCGCACAAAAATGTTACCCGTGTTTATGGGCGGTTCAACAAAGAGTACTTTGTGCCCAAGCCGACTAAGTCTGCTCATGACATGGCTTTTATTAGTCCAGTAATCTTTAAGCCAAAGCTGATTGGAAAGACAAATGATGTTGTAGGTATCGCTCACAGACCTAATTTTACCAGTAAACGCCGGATGTTAAAAACGGCTTCGCTATCCTTAATGCTCCAAAGCCAGCTCTGATGCCAAAAACCTTTATCGTAGGTGCCGTGCCAAATGCCGTCAAAAAAGGCTAAACCCATGAGTTCCAGTAAAACGGCCAAAATGATTGCCCCGTAAAATAGTTTTTTTGTCTTGGTGAATATGGCCGACTTGAGATACGGGATCAGAGGCAGGACTAAAAACGGAATCACATCGCTGGCCATACGGTAACCAAACGAATAGCCCCCGTACCAATGTTTCCACGCGCCTAAAATTAAATTGTGGGTTAGGACGATACATAAAAATACTAGATACATAAAATTAACTTTCCAGCTATGTTTCCTAAGCGCTAAAACAGCTCCAATTATGCTAAAGATAAACACCGGCGAGTAGACCAGTAAGCCCTTACTGGGTGACAGCCAAAGCCCCAGAAACCCCCAGGGAAACGGTGTAAGCCAATTAACGCTAAGTTGATCGGAATAGCCTTGATTGGCGATACTGCCAAAATACACTGCGGTATACCAAATAAAAAACGCCAGCGCGGGAACTAGCCCGGCAAGCAGTCCGAGTTTTGTTTTTGTAATGCTAAAAATGTTGTTGATGGAAATCGAATCGCTCATTAGCTCACTGTTAACAAAAAATATCGCCAAAATAACAAAATACGGCAGTAATATTCCCGCGGTGGGACGGGCTAATACGGCTAAACCCAAAAACAGACCGGAAATAACTAAGTTTAGATAGTTGCCGGAACGATTAATCACACCGCCCGACGAAACGAATTTATCGGGTAGTGTTTTGACCAAAAATAGTAAGGCCAAAATCGTAAATAATTGCACCGCCCCATGTTGCCAAAGAGCTTGGGAAATCATGGCAAAATTAACCGTCCCAAAAAGATAAATTCCGGTTAGCATTATGGCGCTTTTTTCGTCCGACCAAGTCGTCCCAACACCGTCCTGACTCAAGTTGTCGCCCAAAATAGCATTTTTCCCTAACAACATCTTGACCAACAAATAGAAAAAACCCCCACTTAGAGCCAAAATCAAAGACGCGGAAAGGTGAGAAAGCAAAATCAGATTATCCCAAGTAATCGGCAAACCAGCCAAAACGGGAACAGCGTATACAGGCAGACTCAACAGTCCCGCCACCACCGGAAAAGCCGATATATAATGCTTTTCCAATGCACATCCTTCCCCTATACAAGACTTGGTAGGGTCTTCTTTGACAATTTTTCTGAGATAGAATGGCGTTAAACCCTTAGTGTAAGACTTATCATCCGGATGGGGGTAGCGTTTTACCAGCATGTCGTAATAACTGTCGACATAAAAAGTGCCCTCTTTTAAGATGGTTATAGGCAAAAACATCGCCGGCAAAGTGTCCTCCGACTGAATTGCCAGTGAATTTATCCCTGTCTTATAAACAACCAACCACCCGCAAAAAGAGGCGATAAAAAATACAATAACTATAAGCAAAAACCTAAACTTACTAACACCGTCTAAATGTTGACATGTCATAGATCTATACTGTACAATGTACCAAACATCCTTATCATGGCTTAGGCAATGATAAGCAACGGGGGCTTAGGTCCCCGTTTTCATACCATCCCATCCAAGGTTATAAAATAATTCTTCCGCAACCTCCTAGACAAATCAGAACTCCTTTTAAGATCCATCGAGCATTTACCTTTAAAATACCCAAGCTCAACTCGTCTACCCAAAGTCCTAACACCGTTTAATGCAGAAACATAATCGCCATCGTTGGAAACCAATATAGCAACATCAAAGTCGTTTGAAATAGATTTAAGTAACATGTCGGAGTTCAGTTGGGTATCTAAATTTTTCTCAACAATAGATCCCCTGACTCCTTTTACGGAGGCATACTTTAGCTCTACGCCATCCAGTTTCTCAATTAAACTGTAGTAACGCATCTGCTCCCAATATTTGTCTTTTTCCAGCTCTGTGCCTGTAAGTAAATATGGAGGTGGTGGGGCACAATAAAAATGCACCCCTGACAACTCCCTGCCACCGCAAAGAGACTTTGCAAGAAACGTAGGGTTGTACCATCGTATCCACGATTTATCCAAAAGGCGCATCTCGATTAATCTGTGGACAACATTGCTGTGGTCGATAAACACAGCAACCCTTTTTCCCAGCATTTTTGCATACTATCACCTAAACAAAAAAGTAACAAGGGGTGTTTTGATTAAATGATTATCTTACCAGACACGGGTGCTTAGAAAAAGAATAATGTTAATTCTATCTCAAAATCTCCGGTAACTCCTCGGGGGTAAAACCGACTTCTTTAATCGAATCTCGGCTGACTTTAACGGACAGCGCACCAAAAAGCACCTCATACTCCTTTACCAGTTTATGCAGGACTTCTTTGGGCTCGCCCGTAATCTCCACTACTCCGTTTTCTATTTTGATGGCGCCCACCCGTTTTGCCATGTCCAAAGCCAACGGCCCGATTATCTCCTTTTGCATGTTTACGATGTTTAAAACTGCCTTTTGATACCTGTTATCCATTATCACCGCCTCCTTTTAGTTGACGACCCCTCCGTTTACTACTACTTTACCGTTCTTTAGCCGCTCAAATTGAATGGCTCCTCATTCCCACTTAATCATGTCCGGCGTAATGTAGAAACTTAACTTCCCGATGTGATAATATTACTTAAAATTAATATCATAAACATATGTATTATCTATCTAAAAGGATGCTGGATGTTCTTTTATCTGCTACCGGTCTGGTTTTGTGCGCCCCCCTGCTACTTATCGTAGGGATCCTAATTAAACTGGACTCCCCGGGTCCGGCATTGTATACACAAAAAAGACTTAAAAAAGACGGGAAGGAATTTTCGATCATTAAGTTCCGTACTATGTTGACAAACGCAGAAGAAATTCTGCGAAGTAACCCAATTCTTTGGCGGGAATACCAAAAAGAGTTCAAAATCAAGAACGACCCAAGAGTTACCAGAATAGGCAATTTTCTCAGAAAATCCAGTATAGACGAGCTACCGCAGTTAATTAATATTCTTAAAGGTGAAATGTCCATCGTTGGTCCCAGGGCGTACCGACAAGAAGAAATCGAGCACCAAATGAAAACATACCCCATGCTCGCTGACCGAATTAAGTTTGCTCTAACTATAAAACCGGGACTTACTGGAGTGTGGCAAGTTAGCGGAAGATCAAATGTTTCCTTTGAGGAACGAATAGACATGGACTACAAATACGCCAATAAGAAATCTACCCTGTACGACTTATACCTGATAATCCTAACGGTACCGGCCGTTCTTAAAACCAGGGGTGCTTGGTAAGCACGGGTGTTGCAATAACCCAAATGTGTGCTAGTATTATGCTTCATGGTGGGAACTAAACTGTGTAAGAAAACGCGGGTTGATGTACCAACCTTAGAGGCGCTGTTTTCTCTGACAAAATCCCAACGATTCCAGCTCTCTACGACAAATCTTGTCTACATAGACCGCGAAAGGAACTGTGTTTACAAAGCGACACTAAACACCCCATTAAACCGAATCTCAAACCTAACCCTCCCACAGACTAACGACCTTGGTTCTAAAACAAATGTTGCAACTGAGGTTAGTATGCTTAAATTTCTTAGTGGCATAGGCATCAGGACGCCACGTGTCATAGGTACTAATAAAAACGAGGATGTGTTTGCAATGGAATATATAGCCGGAAAAACTTTGTTGGACAAAACAATTGATTCTCATCTGTCAGAAGAGGACATCAGATTGGCAGGAAAGAAGTTGGCCGAATTACACAAAGCAACGAATACCGAAAAAAATCTCAGGTGGATTGCAGAAAATTCCAAATCCTATCCGCGCCATTTCCCAAACAGAGTTGAAGGGTTTTTAGACAGATACGGCTCATTATGTAATATCAAAAACCCGTCCCTTAGAAATGCCTTCATGGATGCCAAGAAACACTTAGACGCTAATGCAGACTATATGATTTGGAAGGATCCAACCTATGGGGATTACAAACCAGAAAATATAATCTCAACAGAGTCTGGCGAGTTGGTAGTACTTGACCCAGGTTTAAGGTTGGGACGGACAAGTTTTGATGTAGGGAAGTTTGCAAGCCGGCTCCTACTAGCCAAAGCCCCAATCGAACTAACTAGATTATTTTTACAGCAGTACCAAAGTCTTACCGATAACCCACTAAAAGCCACTGAAATAGGCTTCATGACAGCTTTAGACATAATTACAATACTGGCAGTTTATGATGGAATCTGTACAGGTGATAACGCACCAATATTTCCTGAAAGAATTTACAAGCTGGTTAAAGAGACTAGCGAAATTATTGACACACTGGTATACCCACTACTCCATAATAAATTTAGATCATTGCACTTAAAATGAGTCTTCCCTCCTATTTTATTACCCATACCGTGTTAAATATGGGAGAGCGCGCGGAGGATTTTGATAAGCACTATCTGGGCGCTTTAATGAGAGAGCAAGCGGTATTTGACAAAAACAAAGATCCCAGCAAAATAAGAGTAGTAATTTTAGACACATCAAAGACCCCAGAAGCGTCTATACTTTGGAGAAGCGATTATACTAATAAAGATGGTCTTGAAATACGGAGGTTGGCTAGACAAAACCAACAAATCCTATTCGATGAACTAAAGTCAAAATCGTCGAAGATAAAGTATTTTGTCGACTCTGAAGGACCCATTGATTTTATTAAAGAAGTTGGAGGAGAAAAGTATATCGAAGATAACAGACCGCCGGGAATATCCAATTTCAGTGTGGCTACGGAGAGGCTTCGGCTTTCTCTATATAATCTATACCTTGAAAACGCCTTGTTAAAAGAATCAACCTCTAATATCCCCCATGTCCTCTGGATAACTGACGACGACGGGTCTATCAGACCATCGAAATCCGTAAATGGTGAGTTATTTTTTCCACAACACTACGATCCTCCAATCTACAAACAAATTGAAGCTTTGTTTAAAAACCATCAGTATGTATTTTCCACTTCCGGTTTTACTGGCGACCTTCCAGCTCCTCTCCTGACTCTGGATTATAATTTACTGATAATCGAGAGGCTGTTTGAAAGTTTGGCCGATATTACAAACCCGGATAAAACCCCAAACCGAGAGGAATTGCGGGAATTTGCAGAACATGTTTTGCTGTTAACTTTGGAAAAACTAGGCGAGAAATACACCACCACCTTACCAATCAACTATTCGTGGTGGCTTGGTTTATCTTGGAAAGAAATCGCGAAGAAACTCATCACAATATTCTGTGGGGAATTACTTGGCAATACAACCCCCATAAAGGTAGCTACGGATGATTTCCCATGGAAAGCCTCTATCGATGTTCCCTTCACAAACATAGTGATAAATACAGACTTAACGACCCTTGTCCCATACTTTCCTCCCCCCTTTGGTGGAATACGAGGATCCGATGCCACATGGCACCACACCATGAGAGAGACATTATCCTCTCTAAAAACGGAAACTCGCGTGAATGTTTGTTATGAGCAACACCCGCACTTCTTTCACAGGCAAGAGGTAAATAAAACCAGACCAAGCATAGGTAAATGGCTTGCACAAAGGAGTAAAGTATACGACCAGGAGGGTAAACCGGCATTAATGAGAGGAAAAGTCGTCACCCAAGCCATGTTCGATGATCGAATAGAGAAGGTGATCGAGCTAGTCAGCCAAATCCCGTGGTTACAAGATACTGTAACGACAATAAACCGGACATTTATCTCATATAAAACCTCTGTAATAACCGACTATGCCACAGAGCAAGCAAAAGGTGAGGTGAAATTTATAGATTTCGAAGCGAGAAACAAGTATGCAATGCTATACATTGAAAAATGGCGGGAGATGTGCAAAGTTCTCTTCCCATATGTCGTTGAGCGTGTTGAAAATAACTTAAAAATTAACATTCTGAATAAAAAGGACGCGCCAATAAAAGTGAATCTTGGCTTCTTAAAGAGTACTTTTAGACTTTAGTAAAGCGGGAAAAATACCGAAATATCCAACGATAATTCTTCCGTCGTGGACACATGCAGTACATTCCTTACAGGGCTTACCCCGTGCTTCCCACGAAAACCAGTTTTCGTGTCGTCTGTGAAATCTCCCCTATATTTCATAACTTTTTTAGTAGCATCGCGACCCTCCCAAAGCATAGCGATACATTCCCCAGAGCAGTGATATTCCACCATCTCTTCAAAATAGGGTTTGTTGGCCACATTCTGACGCCAATAACAAGCCTGATCTTTTGTCAGGATTACTTTCTTCGAGTCGATCAACTTTAATCCCAAAGCTTCAAGATCTTCCGTCAACATTGAGAAAAGATGTAAAAAACCCGGTTTCAAAACCACCACAACATTGGACATATATTAATGGGGATTATAACATAACAGATCTACTGAAGTAATTCTATCTCAAGATCTCCGGTAACTCCTCGGGGGTAAAACCGACTTCTTTAATCGAATCTCGGCTGACTTTAACGGACAGCGCACCAAAAAGCACCTCATACTCCTTTACCAGTTTATGCAGGACTTCTTTGGGCTCGCCCGTAATCTCCACCACCCCATTTTCTATCTTGATGGCGCCCACCCGTTTTG
>CAZTSS010000030.1:6512-7496 GCA_964616765.1 uncultured Candidatus Saccharibacteria bacterium | reverse complement strand
CCCTCTGTTGTTTTCATTTTTTATTTAAACCACTAACTAATTTAATAACCTCTACTGCTATCCCATCATAGTCATAAGTACCAAAGGTGGGGTCTTTGTGCTTTTCTACTAACTTTTGTATGGTTTTGTAACTTATGTTTGGTATAGGTTTCATTTCCCCTCCTCCATTTTGTTTTTGATAATTTGACATACATCAGCAATTTTTCTAGCTTCCTTCTGGGTGAATTTCGTCTTGTTATAGAACTTACTCTCCATATCCAGCCCAAAGTCATTGTCAATAAGGATGTTGATATCCCTGAGCATTTGACGGTAGCGTAGCTTAGGTTGTTTGGGCTTCAAATGCCATCTAAGTTCACCTCCACCTAACCTTTCTGGCATAGTCCGTACGCAAGTGATTTGCTTGGATTGTTTTGGCTTTCTACCACTAGCTAGACTCTTTGCTTCTGTTATGGCACCAACTAGCCTCATTACCTCCACCACTATTCCATCATAGTCATAAGTACCAAAGGTGGGGTCTTTGTACTTTTCTACTAGCTTTTGTAGTGTTTTTAAACTTATATCTGGTATTGGTTTCATCTCTTTCTTTTAAATTAGTAACTATTGTGGGTAGGGTCATAGGTTTGTTTTCATCGTTTATATAAATTTATAACACCGACCTTGACTCCGACCTCGACCTCGACCTCGACCTCGACCACGACCACGACCTCGACCTCGACCACGACCTCGACCTCGAATCACCATATACACTGAGGTAAATCATTATCTTTGGTCTTTCGGTAATTTTGCTTTCCATGGAAATATGTCGACTATGGCGGACATATTTACCCACATCTTTCCGACAGGTTCTACCTCAGCTTGACTGGATAATTCGCCGTTTTTTATGAATTGCATAAACCTGCCCGTATCGGCTACCCAAGAGGCATCCCTTAATTCTAAGAGGTTTCCGATTCTTTTTACTACCTCGCCCAAACAATGATAGGTCAC
>CAZTSS010000030.1:0-6496 GCA_964616765.1 uncultured Candidatus Saccharibacteria bacterium | reverse complement strand
TTCGGATAAACAGCTTCTGACCGATAAAGTCATCTAAACTTGGCACATCTACCGATTCGTCATCGGTTACTTGGTCTTTGATTTTTTCCCAAGTCTCGTCACTTATTTCGATTGTCCTCGACATAAGTATCCTTTCTATCCTTTCGGACAAATATATGTAACCTATAATTTCTTACCTCACTAAGACCCATAATAAACTAGCAAGTACAACAGCCCACAACATTCCGGCTAAGAAATACTTCCAGCTACTTGCCGGTTTGTACTCTCGGTCGACCCACCCCATACCCTCCAGCTTTCCGTCAGCGTAAAACTCTACGAGTTCATGCTTGCCAGAACGCGGGTGGATAAATTCCACCTTGGCGTATGGTATCTCGCAGTCTTGTATATCGGCTTGTAGAAAACTCTCTAGCGTGTCTAATTTGCCCTCTGCCGAGTTTTTTACCTCTTTCCGACATGACATATTACCTTGCATATTTTTACTATCTTGGGGCATTATAGACCCCTTCTTTCGATTTTCCATGTTTTTTCCTTTAACCGCGCGCTCGTTGGCTTGCGAGAACGAGCGCACGCGCAAACCAAATTACTCAGCAAGCCGATGCCTTCTAGCGTGTTCTGCACGACTTAGTACCTCCAGATTTTCTGGTCTGTTGTCCGTCTTGTCGCCGTTTATATGGTGAACAAGCTCGTTGCTGTCCAGCTCTCTGCCCAACAGACTTTCCATTACGATCCTATGCTCACGGCGCGTCTTTCCTGCGTGCCTTTTCCCGATGTACCCGGACCCGTCAATCCAGAATCCCCTCTTGTAAAACCTGCATTTCTCCCCAGTCATGTCCACGCTTTTTTGTTTCCAATAGCATCCGAAACTACAGAATTTCAGATGTTTCTCGCACAGCCTCACTTCGAAGTCCTTGCCACAATACAGACACGCTTTCGCCAGTCTTTTCTTCCTCTTATCGGAGTACTGTCTAACACGGGGATCGTCTCTAGTTAGACCCTTGTTCCATGGTATGTTTCCTTTTTTTGTACCCATATTTTATTTACTCCTCGCTAACCACGCGCCTGTTTTCCAAGCCACCCATGGTTCAAAACTACCTCTGTTATCACCCTCCCTGCCATCCGACCTGTCCCAAATCCAATACGCAACCTTCAAGTTTTTCTCCGCATCCAACAAGTCGGCTCGCGTAAAACCAAACTTTTCCTCCACGACCTTTTCCCATGTTGGAAGGTTTATCTGCGTCACGCCAAAGTCCTTGCTGTCCCAGTTAATTGCCAAAGGATTTAGTCCGCTCTCGGCGGAAAATACTGCGATGGCTATCTTGCAATCGGTAGGACTCCAAAGATCGCAAATTATCTTTGCAACCTCCGGCTTTGCCGACTCCTTGACGGCTTCATCAACCGCGCCCCTCTCGCTGCTAACCACAACCTGCTTTACTCTCGGCGTTATGGTCACGACCGAATTAGTCTTTACAGAAATCTCTACCGGAGACTTCACAATCACGGTGTTCTCGTCGTAGAATCTAGTTACCGCAATCACGGCGTACACCACTCCTGCAAGGATTATTCCAAGCAGAAGGCTTGCAAGTGTAAGCCTCTTTGCGGTTTTTTTCGCCACAGCCTTCAACGCCTCGGTTTTAGCTTTTCCTTCGCGTTTTAGGTCTACCAGATACTGCATTGTCGCTTTAGATCCCTCCATCTTCATTCACCTCCTTCCTCAAGCGTGCCTTCTAGCCCAAAAGTTTTTAAAAATTAGCCAAAAGGCACGACCCAGCCTGCAAACGATAGTGCGTTTTACCGGCTGGCATGGGGTAAGTAGCTAAAGACACTGCCCTAGTCTTTTTGCCGTGGTTCTTACCCCGTGCCGACCGGCAAGTCGGCTACTCCTCGTCTTCGTTTTTCAACCTAGAGTACCAATACGCGTCGGCTTTAGCCTGCTCGTCGGCGTCTATCTTTACATGGTCGCAATTCGTGCAAACCGACTCATAGTCTGCGCCACATATGTTGCATACTTGTTTTGTGGGTCTCCTTACGCCATCCAAGAAACTTTTATGAAGCCCAAACGGGTCTATTCATAAAACCCTTTCTATAATTTATTACTAAATCATAGTCTAGCATACCCCAAGACACTTGTCAATACCCCAGAGGGTTATTTTTTTTCCAACATCCCAAGCCCCGACAAACTGCGGTAGCTAGCCAAAAGATTGAGAAAAAGATCGAAGTAAGGAATCAATTCCTTTTTTGTTTTTTCCGCAAGTTCAAAATCCCCATCATCTTTGCCCACCCTAACGATGATAGCCCCGTGATACCGCTCCCTCGGAAACTCCTCGACACGCGCAACAAGGTACGACGCAACCTGCGCAAAGTATTCAGGGTAAAGGGCGTTTGAAGTTTTTAGATCGCCCAGCCACAGCTTGCCGTCTATCTGGCAAATGAAATCGGCAGTGCCGGCGTATTTATACTTTTTGCTAAAAACAGGTTGTTCGGATGAAAGAAATTTTACTTTATGTCTTGCCACCCAAGACATAAAGCGTTTTGCTGATCCACGCATTTGATCATTTACAGGCATCTCGGGATTCTCCCCCTTTATGTGTTGCTCGACGAATTTATGGACAAACGATCCAAGTGTCGCGGAGTCGTTTTTCTTTTGAGTGTGCGCTTTTTTAGCGCCTTCATACAAAGCGTTTATCTCCAATTCGTCCAAAGCCTTTCCCGGCTTTACCCCATCCAACCAATAGTCGGACGCGCAGTTAGCCGACCAATACATGAGGGCAGGCTTATTTAGTATCGATAAAACGGAGGTAGCACCGGGGATGGTTTCCCCGTTTACCATATATTTATGTTTTAGGGTATCGAACAGCAATCGTACCTTTCCACCATATAATGTGTTTTCTATAATCATAAATCCTCCATACGGGCGATCTGCTCCATCGCCCGAAGCAAAATTCATGATAGCGGAAGTTCCGTTATCTTTTTCTTTTTGCCGTTCTCTTTAGGCTCTTCCCCTAAAACCTCTTCCAAAGTCAAGTTCTCGACATCCCCAAGTTCTGGAGCGACGAAGACAGACTTGGTAGTTGTGCCTTGCACAGCGTCCTTCTGTTTTACCTCCACAGGCTCTAGCAACTTGTGGGTCTTGGAGAAAGAGAGGATGTTGTTGAATATACGAAACCCATCTTCTGATCGTACTTGGTTCACCATTACATCCACCTGCTTTCCGACAAGACCTTCTGGATCGAAGTTTTCTAGTTCCTCCTGCGTAAGGTCGCGCCCCAACTGACCACTGGCTAGCTTATAGAGCCAGCTTTTTTTGTTCAGGCTTTTAGAGCATCGCCTCCAGAGAAACCTTCCCCGCACACTTACAGGACTTCCACCTATTTTTTCAGGCATGGGCTTATCGTCTAGTACTGCAAACTTATAATTCAGCAGTTCTTGATTTTCAGCTTTATAGGTATTGAATTGTGTAACCAGAGAAACATCGACTATAAGTGCCGTGTATTTATCTTCCGGTAACGGCTCAAAGTCACCACCTACTGGTATTTTAATTTTTTGTCCTAACATTGGTCATTCACCCCCTTTGAGAAATAATTTTTTAACTAGTATAGGCAGATTCATTGTGGATTATGTCCTTTGCTTCTCCAACCATTCGGCTAGGTCTTTTTCTGAAATTCGGACAGAACCCTTACCGAGTTTTATGGTTGGGATACGGTTCTCTCCCCGCTGGTTTGTGTAGAAAAACGCCTTAGTAACCTGCAGTTTTTCACAGACTTCTTTTATGGTTAATAGTTTTTCCTGCTCCATGCCCACCACTCTAGCAGACCGCACGATGTTTGTCAATACCCCTATTGACAGATATTTTTTTCTATGCTACCTTGTAGTTATGGAACTCGAAGTATCAGCAACGAACAATTTTACAAATAAGAATCCCCGGACAATTCGAGTTCCAACCCAATCGTCCGGGGATTTTTGTTTGGGAAGAGGTAGATAAATGCCGTTTGTAAACCCCTACATCATGGATGAGAAAAAGCTACTGGAAGTAAGCGAGCGTACGGGTACGCCGGTGGAAGAGTTGGTTTCTTTACGCGACAAACTTCTCACAGAGGGTCACCTATCGGACACCTCGAACGCGGAAAAAATAAACGCGCTATTTGGGGAGGGTATCCGCTACGATCACAGAAGGAAGCGGTGGTTGGTTTGGAACAACGGGAGGTGGGCGCCGGATGTGGATGGTTATATTTATCGGCTGGCGATAAAGGCAGCAAAACAAAGATTTTTGGACGCGAACGAAATCCAAGATAGCACGCAGAGACAGGCGGCCGCCAAATGGGCAATCCAAAGCGAGAGTAAGGTTCGGGTGGACGCAGCGGTTGGGTTGGCGAAAAACATTCTGCCTATCGCTGACGCTGGGGACAATTGGGACACCAACCCAATGCTTTTATCTTGTAAAAATGGGGTGGTCGACCTTACCACAGGTGAATTACGGGCAGGAACACCGGAGGATCGAATAACGATGTGTACGAATGTCGCCTACGATGTGGGCGCTGACTGTCCTCGCTGGGATCAGTTTGTGCAGGAAATTTTTGAGGGGGATGATGAGCTTATCGCGTATGTCCGAAGGGCGCTTGGCTACTCCATAACAGGTAGTACGAAGGAACAGGTGATGTTTTTCTGTTTTGGACAGGGTGCTAACGGGAAGTCTGTGCTTTTCTCCACTATTCGGAATCTTCTTGGCGATTACGCATACAGCGCCCCAGCATCGATGTTTCAGCGAAACCCCATGTCGACATCCACCAACGATGTGGCAAGCATCGAGTTTAAGCGGTTTCTAATGTCGTCGGAAACTTTATCTTCTACGAAGGTGGATGAGTTACGGTTAAAGAAGTGGTCTGGTGGGGACGAGGAAACAGCGCGGTATCTTTACAGCGAGTTTTTTTCCTTTCACCCCGTCTGCAAGGTCTGGCTGTTCTGCAACCACAAGCCGACGGTCGAGGATGACTCACATGGTTTTTGGCGACGCGTCAGAACCATACCGTTTAGTAGGGTTTTTCGTGAACGCGAGCAAGATCACGAGCTTACGCACAAACTTTCCCAAGAGCTTCCGGGGATACTTAACTGGCTGATTTCTGGCGCGCTGGATTGGAAAGACAACGGGCTAGACCCAACGCCTAAAAAGGTTATAGACGCGACACTCTTATACCGCTCCGAGAATGATAGGTTGGCAGACTTCATAGCAGAAAGGTGTGTGGTGGGTGATGATTACGCCGATAGAGCCTCTACGCTTTTTCAGGGGTACAGGCTTTGGGCGGATGAGCAGGGGCTTTACGCCAAAGATGCTATGAACGCGACGGCTTTTGGGAGGATGCTTGGTGATAAGTTTATAAAAACCCACTCCGATAAGGGGTGGAAATACCACGGTATCTGTTTGAAGACATCTTTGGATGACGGAGCTTTCAATAAAAGCAATGTAGTTTCCGATGTTTTTGATGGAAAAACAGCGATATAATTTTCCCCTTTTTGTACCAATAATTTACTCGATGTTAGCACTCTACATAAAATACTGCCAAAACGACCAAAAAAGACTGACGGGTTTAAGGGCGGTAATGACGAGTTGAGTCAATTTTCTATAAAACTCCCTTTATGAGTAATTACAAAAGAGTTTTACTAAAAATGGGCAAAACCCGTCATCCCGTCAGTACCGCCTTTAAATGGCATTTCTGTTTACTTTTTGTACCCAATAGTGGTTTTAGTGGTTTTTGTTATCGATTTTTGTATGTTAATTTGTGGGATTTTGTATTGGTGTGTGCTTTTTAGGTGGGTGCAGGTTGGGGTTGGTTGTTGTTACGCGGTTTGAGCCAAGTAACAATTTCCAAGCATATAAAAAACCTGTCCGTACTCACCCGTGATTGCGGTGAAATAAATTTGGAAAATTTTACAAATTTCATCGTGCGGAAAAAAATGTCCGGAGCAAGGAACGGGACGCTCGATTGGTATGTCACGACTGCTAAACATTATGTGGAGTTTACGAACGGGGATAAGCGGGTTTTGAGGTTTAAGTATTTTCCTGACCAGCAATTTGCCAATTTAGCTGTCGTTGCGGTTTAAAGTCATTGTACAATCGCTGTTGTTGGGTGTGAGCGTATCACCCAAAGGTGTGAGCGTATCACCCAAAGGTGTGAGCGTATCACCCACGCCTGTTTCCCGTTGCGCAACACTTCCACGCCAAGGTCGCGGGCAACTTGGACGATGTCCAGCTCGTTTTTTAGCCTCTCTGAAATGTACTTAAAACCCAAGTTTTTCATTTTTCTCTGGTATTAATAGCAAAAGCTATCCTTTAAAGAGGGAGCTTTTGCGCATATTAAGCTCTTTAAGCTTATTAGGAAAAACGACCCCCTTTTAATGGCTCAACCTCTAGTAAAAAAATTTTCACCTTACACCGCTAGGCACACTGGTTTACACCGCTAGGCACACTGGTTTACACCGCTAGGCACATTTTGGTTCAATGGGC
>CAZTSS010000029.1:0-7734 GCA_964616765.1 uncultured Candidatus Saccharibacteria bacterium | reverse complement strand
CATAGTTGCTACAATAATCTTATGGTTTTTAGACAAAGCCTGTTTTGGGACACAAATCCTGCCAACATCGATCCACAAAAAAACGCCCAGTACATTATAGAGCGGATTTTGGACTATGGGGACGACGCTGAAGTGCGTTGGCTCTGGAATTATTACGACAAAACTTTGATTAAAAAGGTGGTGGAAAATTCCCGCTGTTTGCGCCCAAGAACCAAGAATTTTTGGTCGCACATGTTAGTCGCAAATGGATAAACCAAAAAATAGTCTAAAGCTTAACACCCTACCGACAGCCACACTCCAAGCTCTGGACTATCTGTCCGACCAAAGCTGGCTGGAAAATACGGGCTGGTATTTAGCAGGCGGAACCGCGCTGGCTCTGCAAGCCGGTCATAGAAAATCCTTTGACCTGGACTTTTTTACAACAAGCAAAAGCTTTAGCAACAACCAGCTGTTAACATACTTTTCCGAAACCACTGACTGGAAAACCCAGATAGACGAGCCGAACACTATTTACGGCGTGCTTTTTAACTCCAAAGTAAGCTTTATAGCCTACCCATTCTTTACCCCTAAACATAAATTCCTGACTTATGGAACGGTCAACATTTTGGACGCGCGCGACATTGCTGTCATGAAGGTTATTGCTATATCCCAAAGAGGCCGAAAACGCGATTTTTACGATTTATTTTGGTGTGCAAACCACCTTGAACCGCTGGAGGGAATTATCCGTAAGCTACCTGCACAATACCCCAGCATCGGTCATAACTACAACCATATTCTTACCAGCTTAATGTATTTTGTGGATGCTGAAAACGACCCGAAACCAGAGGTCTTTTTTGATTCATCCTGGGAAGAGATTAAAAGTTACTTTATGAAAGAAACACCAAAGATTGCTGACTCTGTAATGGGGTTAAAATAAATCTGTCTACTATAACTTCGGCTACCTAACCGAGTATCTTGTAAAAGCTCGGATTTCGATTTTTTCCCCTAATTTGGCCACAGTTTCCCCGATCAAGTCCTTTATTTTCTTACCTGCGTCCCTGACATATTCCGCATCCAGCAACGCTAACACATCAGGATAATCTTCCGTAGCCACCTGCATGGCAATCTCCTTACCCAGCTTTTGGAATTCCTCGGTTTTGGCTACAAAATCAGTCTCGCAGCCCAACAGTAGCAGGCTGCCGACTTTAGCGCCAGAATGGATATACGAAAATACCAAACCCTCACTGGCGTATTTGTCAGCCCTTTTCTCAATTTTTGCTAAGCCTTTTTCCATTAAAATCTTTGTGGCCTTGTCAAAATCCCCGCCTGTTTCCTCCAAAACTTTTTTAGCGTCCATCACCCCCGCGCCCGTCTGCTCCCTAAGTTTTTTGATAGCTTCTACATCTACACTCATTTTGCCTCCTTTTTGACTTTTTTTGACACTTCTTCTTTGGTAGACTTGGCATCCTTGCCGGATTTTATATTGGTCTTCACCACTCTATCTTCACCATTATCTCCGCTTTTGGACGGTTTTGCTTTCTCGGTTTTTGAATCCTCTTCTTGACCCTCTTTGACTACCTTACTCCCGACCTTCTTGACAGTCTTACCCTTTGTGCCGATTTTCTCCTTGGACACTTGCTCTACAGATGAGTCTGCGATGGCCTCAGTATCGACATCAGTTTCCTCTAGCTCCAACCTCTCGGCCTCAGAAGTGGTTATTTTAACCTTGGCGCCACCAACCAGGTCGCCCTTTTTGGCCTTTTCTATCGTCCGAGCCTTTTCAAACTCTTTATAACCCAGCTCAACACAGTCAGCCAAAACCCCAAGAACCTTGCCCACAGATTTTGCCGCATCGTCGTTACCGGGAATCAGTTTTAAAATATCGCTAGGATCGGAATTTGTGTCTATTAAAGCCACAACAGGCACATCAAAAATCCGGCACTCGTTTATGGCCGTGCGCTCGCGTCTGGCGTCAACCACCACAACAGCCTGGGGCTCGCCCTTAAGTCCAACTACCCCGCCAAAAAACCTCTCCAGTCGCTCAATTTCCCGGTCAATTAGCAACCGCTCTTTTTTGGTATACATATCCAGCTCCTGATTGTCACGCTTTTTCTTAAGATTTACCAGTTTGTCAATACTCTTTTTAATGACTTTAAAATTTGTGATGGTACCGCCCATCCAGCGCTCATTCATATACATAGCGCCACAGCGTAAAGCTTGGTCCTTAGCAATCTGCGCCACTTGCTTTTTGGTGCAGACAAAAATGATCTGACCGCCCTTTGAAGCTGTGTCGAACAAATACTCACCCGCTTCTTTAAGCAGTTTTGCCGTCTGATCCAAGTCCAAAATATGCACCCCCTGCTTGGCTGCGTAAATATAGGACTCCATTTTTGGATTCCACTTGTTGACGGAATGCCCAAAGTGCACTCCCGCCTCTAACAGCTCTTGAACTGTAGGAAATGTGTAGTTAGTCATTTTGACTAGAGCATCATACCATAATTTATTAGGTAATCAAGCGGTAGATAGGAAGTTGTCCCCCACACCCATCAGTTTTTCGTCAAATGTAAAAAGCTCACTATTGAGCCTGCGGGCTTCCAGGTGCAAGTAAATATCCACCAAATCTAGAGGCAAACTGATGTATCGATGTAAAAGCTCGTAGACTAAACTCTTTGTGGAGTCGAGAATCTCCACATTCTCCAATAACACCACATACAGCAGATTCCTGACGATGTCGGGGCGCCTCATTTTGTAGTATTTTTCCAGAATCCAAACGACTTCCTGAATCACAAGTATAGAGACCAGAGCCTTTTTCTCGTGCTTAATGACATGATCAAAAAACTTTTCGCTTTTGGCATATCTTTCCGGATCGTCCGCTATGATGAGTCGCAGGATGATGTTAGAATCTACAACTACTTCATCCATGCGCTAACTCCTTGGCTACAAGCCTGGCAGTAACATCGCTAATTTGGCTATCCGTTAACTTTTTTTTACCCTTAGCCAGTGTTTTTGCGTACATTTTGGATGTTTTAGAGATAATGGACAAAGGATCGCTATATACTGGTTTTAAAACTACTCCGCCTTGTGAATCAAGCTCCAGCAAGACTCTGTCACCAGCACTTAGAGACAACTGATCCAACAAGTCCTTAGTTAAAGTTATTTGATTTTTAGAAGAAATTTTTGATATTTGCATGATGCTTTTATAACAGACTGCTTTACTTTTGTCAAGATGGACTACTGACCACTATTCAACTTTACTAGATGCAATTTGCTTTACTTACCGTTTGATTATTTACCGTTGATTTTGCCCGCATTGTAGAGTATAAAGTCAACATGCACCTGAACACACAGATTAAAGTAAAACAGGACTATATTGCAGGACTTAAAACCTATCACAAAGACCTTACCGATGTGGTAGAAAAGAACTACGGCGTAAAAACGCAGTATTTGGAAGTAATCTCATGGGGTTACCACACTACTGCTTTTTATATAAAGGTCAGAGACAACGCGGAATACCTGCTAAAACTTACGGCTTGGAGTGAGGAAAAAGAAAAATTGATCTTAAAAGATATAAAGCTCTCCCAAGATCTAAAATCTGTCCTCCCAACGCCCGTTTATATCCCAAATCATTCGGGGAGTTATATAACCCGCTATCAAGATAAAATCCTGCGCCTCTCGCACTATATATCTGGTTTGGCGCCTCTGGCTATGGATTATGACATTTTAGGACAAATGGTTGATGTGCTTAAAAAAGTCCACGGCTTTAACATTATCCACGGCGACCTGACTCCACACAATGTTTTGGTATCGTATGGAAAGTTGATTGCAGTAATGGACTTTGAACTTAGCTTTGACGGTCCAAAAGAGTATGATTTGGCCAGAACTTCCGTTTTTAGCTGGAATTACTTTAAGGACGAACCATTCGAGAATATCGCAAAATTTGTTTTGGAGAAGTATGCAGACGACAAGATTGATCCCGATTTGTTCTACAAACTGTGTGTCAAAAATTCCAGGAAACACCTTGACGCTGTAACTAACCACCGTCGGGATTATGATTCGGAACAAGATTGGAAAAGGGATCACGATTTTGCTAAAAATCAGCTGGACAAGCTAACCTCACTATTTAAAAGCTAACGGCTGATCCTGCTCAAACTTAAGATCTAATTTTATCGCTGTTTCGGCCTTGGCAAGCTGTCTGCCTAAGTCACAGGCGGCACCTAGCTCCGAAATAAGCATGTCTTTAATTGCCATAGCGCATAAATCTCTGGCGGCTTTGGGCTTTGTGCCATCTAGTGACAAAGTGGTCAGCAAAGTTGCCCCGTCCGGCGAGAAAAAGTCCACAATAATATTTGAGTCCTGAACTTTGACTGTGTAATAACCTCGCGGATCATAAACACAAGTCCGACCAAGCGAATCGTTGTCCCGCACCATTTTTGTGGATACTTCCCAATCCGCCTCATAAATCTCCGCGATGTGGGATATTGTTGTCAGACTGCCGACTTCTTTTTTGATTTTGCGGGCCAAACCTTCCTGAAACTTTCTTAAAGCAAAGGCATTTAACGGCCAGGCACCGTACATGTCGTTATTCCTAAAAATAGCTGTCAGGTTAAGCTTTTCCCCCGCGCATTGGGCAAGCAACATCACAAGGCACGGCACTTTCCAACCCTTGGTTTGACCGTCTTTTGTTTGACTCTTGCCGAGGGGCGGAAAGTTGTCTCTCTGTGGATCCCACAGTACCGCCACCGCCCCCCTGTCATACGGAAATTGGTTAAGTTTTTTAACCATTAACTCCTCCTGATCCAGTTTGTCGCCAAAGTTAAAAATCCGCTCGCCGTAAGTGTAGGCCTCCTCATGTTCCTTGTTTGGGTCAAAAAAACCTGTGTAATATTTTTCCAGCGATTCTTTTTTAAAACTAATGTATGACGGGAGATTAGGCTTTGCTGTGTCTTCTTTATCTATGACGACGCTTAAGCTATAAACCTGCTTGACTTTGCCATACATACCCGGCGCATCAACGCCAAACCGCATGACGGTTTTTAACACATCCAACCAAGCATCGGCAATATAATCCCTTCGGATTTTAAAAACGGAAAGGTCGCTGGGAAATCCTGATTTAACCTCAACTTGCTCTTGTGGAAAAACTTGAGGATCACCAAACGGCGGGAGCGATGGAAGTTTTTGAACAAAAGCTTTTATTTTATCTAGAGTCTGGTTTCTCATATCGTGTACAAAAATACTTCTTCTTAATAAATCCAAAGCCTCCCGGGGAAGCTCTTTGTCTATTAAGGCCTCGCCGTCGCCTGATACCGTCCCGCCGTCTACCCCGTTCTTAAAGAACCTAATGAG
Source organism: uncultured Candidatus Saccharibacteria bacterium (assembly GCA_964616765.1). GTDB lineage: Bacteria > Patescibacteriota > WWE3 > UBA101185 > UBA10185 > JBBAAW01. The sequence goes on along the minus strand of CAZTSS010000029.1, from coordinate 2,412 downwards.
CGCGTCTCCGCTACCTTGTCTGTCGGGTCCGCAAAGGACTAAATGCCTAATTTTGGGGTTAGCTAGCAGATTTCTAATTAATGGGTTGATCCCCCGCTTGGTGTATAATTGACCGCAAACGCTAAACAGCCCGCCACCTAATTCGTCGGCTACATTTTCTTTTGGCATCCATAAGGTGGCAACGCCCACGGCAGAGTCGAAGTCGCCCACAATAAGTCTGTCTTTAAAATAAATTGGCCAGTCTAGCTTTTTTTCCATACTTCATCTTCCGGAATGTTTTGGACGATAACCCCATTCTGACGCAAAATGCTCTCCCCTACCCTACCTCCGCTGTACTCTGACATATATACGACCTTAACAATGCCGGATTTGGCCAGAAGGCGACAACAAATAATGCAGGGGAAAGTTGTTACATACACCGTCGCCCCCACAACGGAAACGCCGGTTTTGGCGCATTCTGCAATAGCATAAGCTTCCGCGTGAATAGAGCAGACTTTATCTGGCTCTTTTCCTCCGTGTAACTGCTCTTTTTCCCTTACACAGCCACCATGTTGACAGTACACCTCACCGGGCAAAGTGGCATTCCAGCCTTCCGTCAGAACTTTTCCGTCCTTAACTATGACACAACCGGTCTTATAACCACAGGTCGACCTGTCACACAATAAACAGGCTCGTTGCATATAATGAATTTTATCTTTAATCATACCGGTCAAATCTCATAAGACTTACCCACCTGTAATGCCTTGCACCAAAGCTCCTGGTTATTATACTATCTTGTTATGGGAATCGATCTTGCAGAAAAAAGCGAGGCATCTAGGTCCGAACTACCTAAATTCCACACATACGGCTATGGCGGAGAGACGCAAAGCTCAGAATACAGTCCGGAGTTTGTGAGGCAAGCACGCGAGAGTTTTGCAAGATTAGTAGGGCAAGAAACACTGGATTATTTAAAAGAGTGTATGGTGCAGGTAAATTTAGTGCAGGCAGAAACGAACGCCTTCGGCAAGTTGAATGGAAGTGAGGTTTTTGCTTTTGATCATCTTGGACGGGTTGTATACCTGTCATCCGGTCTCGCAATGGGAAAATATGAAGGAGTCTGTGTGGACTTTGCGTTAAATGATCAAACTTCCGAACTTGACCCCTCTAAAGACAAGTTCACAGAAACAAGAGAGGAGCTAGGCTCTGACACCCTTAAGTTCCTTAGATTTATGTCCGGTCTTGTGGACAGTATACAAGGACATGTTCTAATTACCCCATCTGACACCCAAAGAGAGCGAATTTATCGTGAACGGTTTTCAAAACACCCCCATAAAGGAGGATATGTATTTATTAAAGATAAACCTATACTTAAACGATCCGGCTTTGAGCATCCCGAAGAAGATCTGCCACTTGTATTGCGGTAAATTTTAATTCCTGGTAGGTGTAGAAAATGCCTTTTTCGTTACGGTTCAAAAATCCCGGGATGCACGGCATGATGTGGAAATGCAGATGGCCGAGGCTTTTTCCGCTCCCCACCCCACCCTCGCGATACATGATGTTTGAATCGTCGATTCCAAAACCTTCTTTTAGCAACTTAATTCCCAAAGTCGTTAAGCTTTTGACAGCAGACCACTCCGCGTCCGTAAGTTCGGCAAACCTTTCTATATGTCGACGGGGAATTATAAGCAAATGACCGTCTAGATAAGGAAACAGATTCACGGAAAGCACCATGCCGGTTTCCTCGGCGATGATGTATTTGGACTTTAAATCGCAAAAAACGCACTTATCCAACGAGCTTACTACCCTGTCGTACCAATCGCTTACGCGGGGATTGGTTACTTTATTGTCAGGCTGCTTTGATTTTTGCAGACTCTGTAGAGCTTTTTGGTATGTAGCTCCGACTGTTTTAGTGACTTTTGTCATCTTTTGTCGTACCTTCCAACAGCATGGCTGAAAACTTGTCGTCCTGAAAGCAATCGCTAAAAATTTCTTTGACTTTTTTGTTAGCCATCTTGTTTATCATGGTAGAGGAAGACAGATAAGGAGATTGTCTGGGCTCCAAAACCACCTTACCACCGTAACTTTTCACGATTTTATACTCACGACTTGCTTTAATACCCTTATTCCAACCCTCGTCGACAGTGAAGAACACCTGTGGCTTTAGCGTATCCAACATTGGTGCTACAGTTTCGTCGTCAAAAATATAAACACAGTCCACAAAGCCCAAACTTGCCAGCACATACGCCCGCGAATACGCATTTATAATAGGTCTACCGTAACCTTTTTGCGCTCTGATTTTGGTGTCTGACGGAATACCTACGACCAACTTGTCGCCTAACTTTGATGCCTTTTGGATAAACCTTGCGTGACCAACATGAAGCAAGTCGTATGAACCGGACACAAGCACCGTCTTTTTAGGCGCTTCGCCACTTA
>CAZTSS010000028.1:1855-7905 GCA_964616765.1 uncultured Candidatus Saccharibacteria bacterium | reverse complement strand
ATTTGCTCCCACGACACCGGCGTTTTTACCAGCACCTTTCCGCCAATCTTGTCTACCGAAACATCATTATTTTTTAGCAACTGATCAAAACTAATGCCTGACTCTTTTTTTGCCGTAAATTTTTCCCCGTCCTTAAGCAAAACCTCAAGCTCGTCGCCCGTAACGGCCACATCCTGAACCTTGTCCTCCCGCACCAGCTTTAAAACCTCCGTAATGGGTTTTTCCGGCAAAGCCTGGCTTGACTCTGCAGAAAAAGCATTGAGCACAAAATACACACCTAAACCAATAAGCAACCAAAAGAACACATTATTAACAAGATTTTGGGGCGACCTGGGCGACATGTTTGGAGACGGACTTTTGCCCGGCATCACTGGCTGGGAACCCAAACCACCCACACCTCCCGCCACCCCCGTTTGCTTAAGGGGTTCCGCGATTTTTTCCTGCGCTTTTTCCGGCAGGTTTGCGGGCTGTTGCTCCAACCGAGCAGTTTTTTGACCTTTTACAGCCTGGTCCAACCGTCCACCTAACAATTTTATGAACTTTTCCAGTTTTTGCTTTGCCATTTTTGTTCCTAAAAATTCACAGCAGAACGACTCCTGTACCAATACATCCCAGTCTCATCAAAAACCAGTCTGATTAAAACTTAGCTTAACCTGGTGCCAACAGCAGGATTCGGACCTGCGACCTAGCGCTTATGAAACGCCCGCTCTAACCCCTGAGCTATGTTGGCCCAAACCAGCAAACCGTCTTCAGACCCGCTGGCCTAAACTTGCAAATCAACAGCCACTCCGCCTATCCGCGGGACTCTGCTATTATACCTTATATGTCGGACATTTTTGCCAAACTTATAACCCCAAAGCGAATCCACATTATATTGGGAATTTTTGTTGTAGCAAACATTTTGGCAACGCTTAAGATTGTTTCCGACCGAACTTTTTTTAACTCGTCCGATTTTATTGCCTACTCCATAGGCGCGCGGATGATTTTGGATGGGCAAGGTAAAAATTTATACAAGTTAGATTTGCAATCCGACTACTGGAGCCACTTTAATAAGTACGATCGACCTGCAAAGTACTTTCTACCTATCATCGCCCCAGCGACAACAGGTCTCTTGTATGTACCATACCTGTTGTTAGACCCACTATTAGGTGGGCGCTTAGCGATGCTTACAAGCCTAATCACGCTCATGCTGACTGTTGGCATTTTGTTAAAGCTTAAACCCAAAACTAAAAAACCGTTAGTTGTATTAATGATGATGTCGTCGTGGTTTTTATGGACATGTGTATGGCAAGCTCAACCTACAGCGTTAATGTTCCTTCTAATATCCCTATCTGTTTACTTCTCGGACAAAAAAGGCGGGCTCTCACTATTTCTGTTTCTTCTTGCACTACTGATTAAACCGCACTATTTTATAACTGCAACCCCGCTTCTCTTTATACTGACTGCAGACAGACTGAACTATACAAAGATACTCCTCGTACTTCTTGTGACTTTTGCACTTGTGAACCTCTATATCATAGGAGGTGAAGGCGTATTATCGTACATACAGCTGTTAACCACCACGGACAACTCCAACTACGGAAATAGATGGTACGAGATGTATACATCCCAGAGCTTGGTGTTAACCCTTTTGACTTTTCTGAACATGGCGCGAATTAAACTTCTTGCCGTTGTGGTTTCGATATTTGTGTATATCGCCCTTCTCGTCGCAGTGTCAAAGAATAATTTGAGACGAATTTTGTCCCCGCAGAATAAGCTGATGTTAGTAATACAAACAATGCTATTCTTCTCTTACCATGTGTTGTCGCAGGATATGGCTCTATCTCTGATACCCCTTATCCTCATTACACCGAAGTATCGAGAGGGAGATGGCCAAACATACGAAAAATTACTCCCACTTGCGATCCTGACCGGACACATCACCGTGTCGCCACTTGCACCATTTTATGGCACTTTCTTATTTATTCTTGTTCTATATTATCTGATATATCTCCCCAAACTGACCATAATCAGCCACAAGGACGGTGTGTTGCTCAAGGAAGTTAAATAATTTTTCGTTATTTCTTAACGGACATCCCTTGTACCAGGGATCGAAGAGAGTGTCTTTCATTGCTACCATATAATGAACATTCTTCCCGATCAACTCGTCTCGCATACCTTCTAAACCCTTCTCGCTTGACGCAAAGTAATAACCACTTTCTATAAGACGCTCTCTAGAATTTGTCATAAAGGGAAAATAAGCCACATGCTGATGTTGGGTAGCATTCATGATAAAGCTGTCGGTAGCCAATTCCCGAACTTTGGTATTCATTTCTCTAAGCTCGTTTAATTCGTCAGCAGATTCTCTACGATAAGCCAGCATCTGAAGCGATGTAGCAAAGCCCCAAAATAACTGAGCAAAGGATAAAGACAATAATAACCATAGAAATATGTTCTTAAAATTGCTCCTCGTTAATATGTTTTCTGCAATATAAGGTATCACTAAAGAAAGGAGCGGGAATACTGGGAATAGATACCACATCACTGATTTAGTCTTAATGTACATCGCTAGAATAAACGGTAACGAAAGCCCAATTAACAAAGTTAGATGGGTGCCCCTACTTCTCAAAGCCATGTATAGTGCAACGCCAATGAACCAAATTCCAAAATAGATGTAAGGACCCGGATTAATAAAATGAAATGAAAATTGATAGGATGTGATGTCCTTTAATAACAAGTACTGGTATGGCTGTAAAAACAATGACAGCTCGTTCTTGAAATAAATGAAAGAAGAGTAATCAGCGAAACGGGCTTGCTGGATACATGTATTACAAATTTCAGGATCTCGATCCAATCCGGCAAAACCTAAAGGGTTATTCTTCCTTAATAAATCAATGTCTCCAAAAAATGGTAAATAAGTAGGTGTGTACAGCAACCAACCCACCACGGGAAGCAGAAGAAATACCAAGTAAACTGTCCACATTTTGAGACAATGCCCCCAAGTCAGGATATTTTTCCGATATAAAAAACCGATTAACCCTGCTGTGCAGACAACAAATAAAGGGAGACTTGAAACTTTAATTAAGAATGTTAGAGAAGACAGCAATCCTAAAACGGCAAAGTGCCTATAAGATGCGTTGTCGAAAACCTTTAACCAGAATAATATATATAGATTCATAAACAGGAGAAGAAATAGCTCAATCTTGAATTCATAAAATAACAGAAACAAAAAAGTGGGGGACGACACAAACACCATCAATGCTGTTTTTTTCACGAAACTGGATAAACCCAACCTGCCATATATAAGCCAACTAGTATACGCACACAGCATGCCTGCCAAACCAAAACTTATAAATAACATATTTAAGGGTAATATTCGGGACGCAAGGCCCATAAGTAGCTCTACCAGATAAGGGTATTGGCTCCCCTCTACTCTAGTAGATATTCCAAGATGCTCAACATTGACGACGTTTCTAAAGTAACTAACCAGACAGTCTCTAGAATAACGGAAGTAGGCGAGATTGTGAGCAAGAATGTACAAACAAACAACAGCAAGTACAACCTTGGTGTTCCGCCTAATTAAAGCCCCCACAGGCGTCTTAAGGTAAATATAGGTAAGATACCAGCCAAAAATAAACAGTACAACATTAACCACTCCGCCCTGTATGGATCGCGTTAACACATACAGCGAATATATGACTATTAGAACTACGATAAAAACCTGGTTACTCTTTCCTCTCCGCTGTAGCTTTGTCTTCCGATTCTTTTTGTAACGCAAGTTTCCTAACAAGGTGATCAAGCTTCTCATACAATCTTTCTATCTCCTGCGACTGGCTGTAATTTTGATACAACAGCCAAATCAATGCAAAATATATTACCACATCCACACCCCGCCCGATTCCCAACTTTTGAGCGACAAAGGAAGAAAGGCCCGGATCACCAACGAATATAACTGCCAACAGGGTAATAAAAAACCACCGCAGTTGGTATAAAATTTTTATGGCTGGCGCGCCTTTAAATTTAACAAACTGCCTAAAACCAAACCAGATAAGCAACGGCAGGGATATTATCTGAAATAGCGTCATGTTAGCTTAATAGCTCCTTTACCACTCTGAAGCAATCGAGGTTTTTTTGTCCTTTTTCAAGCGAGTCTTTGGTATACACGGCGTTAATTATAATGCTCTTAGGTATAACGCCATTTCTCACCGCCTCCACGACTAACTCAGAGGAAATAGAAAATCCACGAGATTGCAACTTAAAACGATGAAGTAGATTGGTTTTTATACACCTCAATCCAGATTGTGTATCCTCGATGTATTTGCCAGAAAGAAAGGCCGTTAGTATATCTGCAAAAAAAACGACGATTTTACGCAATAACGGGACGGACTCGACATTAAAGTTTCTGGATCCGTAGACATAATCAAAACCCTCTTCGGACTTCTTATATAATTTGGTCGCGTCCTTAGCTAACATCTGACCATCGGCGTCGAAAGTAATAACGGTATCGAATCGGTACGAGAGGGCAAAATCAAAACCCGTCCTTAACGCAGCACCATACCCCATGTTTACTATATGAGTAAGAACTATACACCCAAGTCCCCTTGCTAAATTACCAGTATTGTCCTTGCCCCCATCATCTACTACTAAAATAGTATTAAACTCTTCCCTTTTTAAATCCTCGATAACGGATGCTATGCGCGTCTCTTCATTGTAAGCTGGTATAATTACTAAAACATTTTTCGGAATCACACTGTGGATTATAAGAAAATGCCTGTATACAATCAATACCTTACTCACCCCGTACTTTTCGCCAGCAAAGGAACCTGCACAAACAGAGAAATCAGACAAAATAATAAGATTTCTTCTGACAACACCGCCCAGAAAATTCTAGTACTCAAATGTTAACCTGTATAAACCATCCCCCAGGTGGTAAGATACTGTATAGTAAAAGGCGGGGGTAGGGTATTATAATGCGAATGTAGATAAATACCCTACACAAGTTTTTTTAGTAGCCTATGAAGAACCAACATATAGAAGTACTTAATCTGGGTAGCGGTAAAGATGTTATTGAAGAAGCCATCAACCTAGACATAGTACCTCTGGAAGGAGTGGATGTCGTTTGGGATATAAATAAATCTCCATGGCCTTTCGAGGACAACACCTTTGAAACTATAATATGTAACCACATATTGGAACACACAGATAATCTGGTTAAGGTCGTCGAAGAAATCCATAGAGTTGGAAAGCCGGAGGGTTTGGTGAAGATACGAAGTCCCTACTTCGTAAGCCCGGTATACTACCAAGATCCCACACACAAACAAAAATTCAATTATGACACATTTAGATACTTTTCTAATGACGCGGAATTTTCTTACTATTCGGGAGCCAGATTTGAAGTTGTAAAGAGAAGATTACTCTTTTTATCCACGAATGCCAAGTTTCTTTCGAGCTTTTACTCATGGCCTGTGGATGTACTAATTAACTGTCTACCACATATATACCAAAGGTTTTTTTGCTACATTCTTCCTTGCTCAGAGATACACTACTTGTTGAAAATTGAAAAGTCCAAATGACCGATATCACGCAAACAAACATTTCAAACACCAGAGTAACAATAATAACTAGAAGCTATCCAAGTAAAACCAGGCCTGTGTATAACGGAGGGGTCGAAAAAGTCATGGTTGTTTTATCAAGACACCTCTCCGCAACCAACAAAGTGACCGTACTCACACAAAAAGAGGGCTTGGATAACAAAGACATCTGCGAGAGTGAGGGAGAACAGGCTGTGCAAAGAGTGGGAAGGCCCGTAACAAAATATGTTGTCAACATCAAACATCTACTTGACATCCTGAATGTCTGGCTTAGCTATGTCCGTAGCCCTGCTACAAAAATGTGTGATGTTATAATAGCAGGAGATCACACGACATATATTCCAGCTGTAATAGCCTCGGCTATATATGGGAAGGGGCTGGTTATATTTTGGCATGATTTCCTCGGGGTAAAGTGGCTATCCTTCTTTGGGTTTTTAGGTTTGGGCGGAATGCTTTCCGAATTACTGGCCTTATCACACC
>CAZTSS010000028.1:0-1845 GCA_964616765.1 uncultured Candidatus Saccharibacteria bacterium | reverse complement strand
AACGCCACTCATTGGAGTTTAACCACTTACACAAACCAAAAAATCAGAAAAAAATCTATCTCTAAAAGCATGTATAAGTACGAGCTACCGGAGCAAGAAAAACCTACTATCCGCCACAACACGACCAGAAAGGAGAAGCAAATCCTGATGGTAGGGAGGCTGGTAGGCTATAAAAACCATATGGCAGCGATCTTGCTGTTTGAAAGGTTTATTAAGGAATATGGAGGTTGGCGCATGTCAATCGTCGGGCACGGACCCGAGAAACCGAAACTTGAAGTGCTAACAAAAACCAGACACCTTTCTGACTATGTGGTTATTAAAGAGGGGCTATCCGACCAAGACCTGCTAAAGGAGTATGCAAGGAGCAAAATCTTTTTGCATCTCTCCGAACTAGAAGGGTTTTCGCTTTCAATATTCGAGGCTTTAAGCATGGGTTGTAGAGTAATTGCGTTATATCTGCCGGTGTACGACGAGGTATATAAAGGTAGGCTTAATTATTTGTACCAAAAGGATGATAATGAGGGCTTTGTTAATTACATGCTTTCCTGACAGTAACGGTATAGGTAAATACGCAAGAATATATGGTAAAAACCTAGAAAGTAAAGGCTATGTGGTGGATACGCTTTATCTCCAAACACCTCGGCAATTTGGGAAGAACCTGCTTAAAGAAAGAAACGGCATCTTAGTAAAAAACTTTGGACTTGGAGTACTATGTCTATTTAAAGAGAAGGTAAAAGAGTACCTATCCAAATCAAGTATCTACTATGACTTGTATGTGGTGACAACCCCGATACTCTTAAGGACAACCGAGGTTCTACCTAAAGAAAGGACTGAGGTGATCGTCTTGGATATGTACGCCTATAAGCTTGAAAACATTCTGAAAGATTTTCTGGCATCTATAACCCAAATACTCTTTATCATGTTATACATTAAGAAGCCCATACGCGTTATTTTTATCTCCGAATACACCAGAAGGGAATTTGTGAAATATACGGGGAGAAAAATTTGTGATATCTCAAATAAAGTTTTTAACATACCGCTGGCACTACTTAACACGGGAATAGAAAAAATGGAGCTACCAAATAAGCTGGAAGGAAGATACATCTTCCTGAATGTCGGACGGGATGTGGCAAACAAAAACACAAAGATTTTTTTAGAGCTTGCAAAATACTACATCAAAGACGCATCTAAGGTCTTTGTAAGAGTGGGGGTGCCCAGTAAAAGAAGTGCTCAATATATTGAAAGAAACTCTTTAGACAATGTCGTTCACTTAGATTGTCTTAAAGAACAGGAATTGAATTTCTTGTACAGTACTAGCAAAGCCTATATTCACACCTCATATTACGAGGGTTTGGGATTACCCCCTCTAGAGGCTTATGTCCACGGATGCTATGTTATAGCCACGAAATGCTCTGATTTAGACATTTATCTCAGAAATACTACATCATACAAGTTTGTGGATAACCCAACAGATATAAACGAGTACATTAAAACCATAGACACTATCACGGGGGGATTGAAGCCCGAGTGGAACAGGCGCCGACTAGACTCCCCAACCTAAAACAGTAATAGACCCTCACCAACGATGTCTTATACTAGAGCGGGAAAAGTTCAGGCAAACCCACTACTGTCTGAGTTGAATAGATTGCAGTACAAATTGCAATCAAAAATCTAATTATTTACAAAAAGTATGTTGCTGCTACAGCTCAAAACTATTGCTCCAGTTTAGCGGTCAGCCAAGTGATCGCGAAACCGGTTTTGTGATCAATCTATATGACAAACTAGACCTTGCGGGACAGGGTAAAACACTTAACATCGCTTGCCCCGGCTTGATAAAGGGCGGAG
>CAZTSS010000027.1:0-7920 GCA_964616765.1 uncultured Candidatus Saccharibacteria bacterium | reverse complement strand
GCCGGACTTTGCGGCTTCGTAATCATAGGCGACATTTTTGGTTAGGTAGTGGTAGATTTTTTGCGGACTATTCTGCTGACTAGCCAGATCCTGGACTGTTTTATTGCCGGTCTCCCAATATTTTCCGGGCTTTAAGTACCTAACGAGCTCCCTTGGCACCTTGGCGTAAACAGCCGTTAGTTCCGGGTCAATTTTTCTGTTGTACACTTTAGCTCTCCCTTTGATCGTGTAGTTAACCGATCCATTGCCGGGAATTTTATAGTCAGCCAGGATATTTCCATCGGCATCTTTAACAAGCTTTGTTGGTTTTGGATCGATTTCCAAAATACTTATTTCTTGGTAGTTTTCCAGTTGGGGTGGTAAGACGACTTGTGCGACTCTAGTTAATAGCGAGGAGTTTTTAAGCTCTCCACCGAGTTCAAAATCAAAAATCTGGTAGTCCCCAAAAGTCGCGCTGATACCGTACTGTTCTAATGTTTGTTTGTTGTACAAAAGTGTGTAGCCTTCTTCTTCCATTTTTTCCTGCACCGGCTTGGGGGTAACGCTTATTTGCGGGCCAAAATCCTTAGGGATTTTTAGCGCCACATTGTATTCTTGCATGTAGTTGCTAACTGGCGCTTTAGGTATGGTGACAGTAAGAATCCGGCCGGTTTTTTGGGCTAAATCGCGGGTTTTGTATACCAAAGTTATCTGCGTTTTTTTATCCTTGCCGATTGCGGGGTTTTCTATAGGAATTTTAATAATTAGCGACCTATCTTTTTCCTCGATTTGCGGGACAATCTCCTTGTCTTTAGCGTCGGTTACTTTTATGTCGTAAATACTTATATTTGTAATCGTTTCTATAAAGGACGACGGGACTGCCGACGCTGTCTGATTGATGATGGCAATATTTTCTTTGACTGTGACTTCAAGCGAATTGTCCACCGAGTACTCTATGTTATAGGTGGTATCAAACTCTGCTTCCTGCGCCAGGACTAGATGGCAGGATAATAGGTATATTACTATTGATGTGTAGAATGCCCTTTTACTCACCAGTTAATTTTACCTTAGTCGCGGATTATGTAAATGCTTTGTCGTTAAAACGCAGATTAGGCAATACTTCGGGTTTAGTAAGGTGGATATCGCTCGCGCGGGCGACATCCAAAAGATGCTGTCAGAACAACACCGAACTGCTATTATTTAACCTCTTTGATACGCAGAGAAACCTTACAATGTTTGTTGACAACTATAAAAGTTGTCGTATTATTGTCTAATAGTAATTTAATGAAAGGAGTCTTATAATGTCTAAATTTTCAATTCTTGAAGATATTAAAAGAGTGAATCCTTATGGGTGTGATTACTGGCTGGCAAGAGAACTTTATCCCTTGTTAGGTTATACCGAATTCACAAAGTTTATCCGTGCTGTTTCTAGGGCTAAAGAGGCTTGTGTGAACAGCGGACAAATAATCGAAGAGCACTTTCACGATATTCAGATAACTTTAAAGTCTACCAATCAGTGGGGAGAAATTGATGGGAGAACTGTTTCGGACATTGAGCTTTCCAGATATGCCTGTTATCTCATTGCTCAAAACGGAGATCCCAGAAAAGAAGAGGTCGCGCTTGCCCAAACCTACTTTGCCTTGCAGACCCGTCGGCAGGAGATGCATCAGGACAGGCTTGAGGATGCCAGTCGCGTCATGTTGCGGGCTGATGTAGTGGAGCAAAATAAAAAGCTTTCCAGCACTGCAAAGAAGGCCGGCGTAAAGAATTTTGCTGTTTTTCAAGACTACGGCTACATGGGGTTGTACGGCGGTATGCGCCAAAGAGATATCCATAAAAAGAAGAAGCTCAAAAAGAACCAGGCAATTTTAGATCACATGTCCAGCGAGGAGATGGCAGCCAATTGGTTTAGAATCACTCAAGCCGACGCCAGAATAAAACGGGAAACTATTATCGGGGAAGAAAAAGCCAACAAAACACATTTTGAAGTAGGTAAAAAAGTACGCCAAACCATTAAAGAGCTAGGGGGGACCATGCCAGAGAATTTGCCTGCGGTAGAAAGCGTTAAGGAATCAAAGAAGCGCCTAAGAAAGCCTGTAAATAAGCTTTTACTGCTGTAAATTATGCGGGTCTTACTAGCCAAAAAAGCCAAAAAGCTCCCGCACCGACCAGGTGTGTACAAGTTCCTGGACGCACAAGGGCAGGTTATTTATGTGGGCAAAGCCAAGTCCTTGGCTGGCAGGGTAGGACAGTATTTTCAAAAGAATCTGCGCGACGGGAAAACAAAACAGCTGGTGGAAAACATCTCCGACCTCCAAACAATCGAGGTGTTTTCCGAGCTGGAAGCATTAATCCTAGAAGCCGAGCTGATAAAAAAATTCCGGCCTAAATATAACATCAACCTAAAAGACGACAAGTCGTATTTGTATATAGTCATTCGGTCGGAAGGCGCCTTTAAAAAAGTCCTCACAGCAAGACGAAACGACATTTTGCTAAAAGATAAAGTTTTTGGTCCGTTTCCGGATAGTCAAACTGCAAAATATATTGTGCGGGCTATGAGACGGATTTTTCCTTTTAGGGACTGTTCCGAGGCCAAATTTGGCAAGTATCAAAAATTGGCTTCGCCGTGTTTGTTTGGTCATATCAAGCTTTGTCCCGCGCCGTGTGTAAATCCGCAAGCTAATCAGAGTTACGCGCAAAATATTGCGCGGTTAAGCCGATTTTTGCAAGGCAGGCAGAAACATATTGCGGACGCTTTACGCAAAAAAATGAGTCAATATGCCAAACATCAGCAATATGAGCAGGCGCAGGAAGTCCACACGGTTTTAAAGCGGATTGACTATATTCAGCAAAATTTTAGAGCCCCGCGTGAGTTTATGGAAAATCCGTACTTGGTGGACGACATCTCTGAAACGGCCTTAAGCCAGCTTGTTGACGCATTACCCAACTTGTCAAAACTTCCAAAGCGAATTGAGTGTTATGATGTGGCAAATATTTCCGGCAAAGACGCGGCGGTTGCTATGGTTGTGGCGGTGGCCGGGCGACTGGAGAAACGGGAATACAAGAAGTTTAAAATTAAGTTAAAAGACACGCCGGACGACTTTTTCATGTTGCGGGAGGCTTTAACGAGGCGGTTTTTGCGCGAGGTGCGGGAGGATTTGGTCTCTTGGGGTTTGCCGGATTTGGTTATGGTCGACGGGGGAAAAGGCCAAGTCTCTGTGGCGGAGGATGTGCTAAAGCGGTTAGGGCTTGATATTCCCGTAATCGGCTTGGCCAAAAAAGAGGAGCTGGTGGTTTACAAACATTCGATTGGATCTGGCCACAACGATGACCTAGAACAAGAGCGAGAGAAACAATCGGACAGGTATGCTAGCGAACTAGAAGAAAATCCCCTTAAACAGTCAAAAAAGACTAAAAGTATGTTTTTCAGTAATCTCCAAGAAGATGTTGACACTGATAGCGAATTTAAGGAATTGCGCTTGGAAAAATCCTCGGAAGCCCTAAAACTCCTCCAGCGCCTGCGCGACGAATCCCACCGTTTTGCTCGTGTGTATTACCACTACTTGAGAACGCAAAACATAAGGAAATAATTAATTCGGACATTACCTTAGGCCGGTTGCATTAAAAGATGTTAAAGATAATAAAATTGTTAAAGGTGAGAACCGAGCGTATCGGGGATATTAACTTATACGCTCGGTTGTGGGTCAGGACGCCACCGCACTCACATCAATGCGGGTGGCACGGATCCTTCTCGGGACGGCAGATCGGGGGTTGGTCGTGAGGACTGCAACTTGGGTAGCAGCTGTTATCTGCCGGCTTGGTACCTACCAACACAATCCTCGCCCCGGTTTCGGACGAAAAGGCTTCTTCCATGTGAACCTCCTAGTTGAGTTCCGGATTGCAGTTCGGCCTGCATTCCGAAGGGTTGCAGTCTGGATGGCACTCGTAGCTTGCGTCACCCGGGGTGATGAGAGTCACACACGCGCCACCGGCAGAAACGAACATAGTCTCTTCCATGTCGTTACCTCCTTAGCTGTAGGTACGCCTAAACCCTACCCAACTTATCCCCTTAGTTAGTTGGGTCGAATTTAGGTTATGAGAAAAACCTGCGGTATGCAGGTGATCCTTCTACGACAGTCCAAGTTCCCTGCCCCCACTCCCCTGTGTAAGGGTTATAGGTACAGGTCGTTGGAGGGTTGGTTAAGAAATTCTTACCGCTACCGCCGGCCGAGACTCTGCAATCACTGCAACAGAATCTGTATTCACAGTCCTTGCAGACACTGATGTGGTCCAGGGTACATCCCCAGATGCCAGCTAGTACCGGATTTTGCAATACTGTCTCCAGCCCCGTGCCTTTAGTATCTAGCGCTCCGACAACTTGGTCACGGGCAAACACACAGGGTAGGACTTTCCCTTGTGAGGTGACAGTGATATGTCCGTTGAGGCAGGGGTTTCCTTGCGTTGCTCTTTCCACAGCCTCAAGGTTGCAGACGAAGTCAGGTTTCATAGTCAAGCCGTACTTCTGCATTACCTCCAAGTCTGGTAGTAGTTCGCTGTTTCCTCGTCCGACCGGCTTGATGACCTTAGGTCTCCGAGAAGACAGACCGAGGTCGGCCAAGAATTGCTCGGTCGTTGAAGCAGTATCTTGATTCTGCCTCATAATGATCACACCAACGCGCGTTTCAACTTCTCTACCGAGTAGCGCGTGTAATGTATCAAGTGTTTTTCCATGACTCCCCGGCACTCCGGTGATCGAGTCATGTATTTCAGGAACGACTGAATAGAGGGACAAAGCGACATGCAGTTTAAGATCCGCAATCCTTGCTACATCTCGCTCCGTCATTAAGGTGCCGTTCGTGTATATCTCGACGAACTGATACCCCAAATCTACAGCGTATTCAGCAAGGTCCACTGGCCCATGTCCGTTGCTGTGGAACATGAAAGGATCCCCGCCAGTCAGTTGGCATCGAGTCCAGCCAAGACTGTAAGCCTCGCGCATTGTGTTTTGCCACTCGACAAAACCCAGTGCCTTGGCTTCTGACCGCTGACCGAACTCTCCATAGCAATGGATGCACCGCAAGTTACAGCGTGGAGTCAGCTCAAACCACACAAGCCTGCGTTCAGATACCGCGGTCTCCGAGCGAGCTCTGGGGAGGGTGTACTCGCTGGGCCCTGGTAGATTGGCCTCTTCGATTTCAACTGCGAGACCAGCCCCGACAAGGTACTTCCATAGCTCTTCATCCTGACGCTCGTACACAAGCGTTTGAACGGCTAGCGGATTCAGAGCGTATACACGCCCAGACGAAAAGTCCAAGAGCGCCCCGTTGAGAGCGCCTCGTACCAGCTTAACGGACGATACTAGACGGAACATTGGATAACCCCTTTGCATTATATGGATTCTCAAAGTGCTAAGGACAATTATACAATAAACGCAAAAATTCTGTCTTGATGGTCTGTAAACTTGTTTAGTCGGGGCATATGTTTGTAGGTTTCTATCCATTCTCTACAAAAGTCAAACTCTAATATTTGCTATAATAATTACGGCGCTTGCAAAGGCGACCCCTTAATGTGGGAGGTAGCTATGAAGAAGGAGAAAAAGACCCCTGAACCTAAGGGTTGCACGACATGCTGGAACTCTGGTGAGGTGACCTGTGATGCCTGCCACGGCTCCGGCATGGTGGGTGGAAAGACATGCCGTAAGTGCCGTGGCCTTCGGACCATTCCGTGTCCGAAATGCAGGAAGTAGTTCCATTGGGAGAGAGAGTGGGGTTGAAACAGTGCGAAGTCTGCATTGGCGATCATCCTTGTCGCGCTTCACTCTCTCTCTATGGTTTGGGTTTTGTCCTCCGGTGTCAAAAGTAGTATTCTTAATACATGAGAGCCATAATCCGTCACTTTATTTATACCGCGGGGGCGATGTATGTTTTGCAATCCTTTGCCAAGCCGTTTGACTATGGCGGGAACGAGCTTAAAACCTTCTTGATTGTCGCTTTGGCCATAAGTTTGATTGTGTACTTCACCAAACCCTTGCTTAAAATCATCTCCTTTCCGGTGGGCGGGTTGGTTTATACTTTTTTATTGGTTCTAGTTATTGGCGCGGGATTTTACGCGTTACAAAGTCTTATTCCCGATTTTGCCGTCAAAAGCTTTTATCTGCCGGAAACCAAGCTATTTGGTATAATGCTTGGCGGTGTGGAGCTTACGGGTTTTAAGGCTCTGGGGTTTGTTTCCGCCTTTATTGCTGTGTTTATCGGCATACTAGGCTGGATTATGGGTTAGCGTATGGTAGTTATTCAAATTATTGCAAGCATAGCGTTAATACTTTTGGTGTTGATTCAGTCAAAGTCGGGGGGGCTTTCCGGCTCCGTGGCAAATTCGTTTGGGGCGTATAGGTCGCGCAGGGGCATAGAAAAGGGCATTTTTATTTTAACCATCTTTTTTGGCATCGTGTTTACCGTCAACAGCCTATTGTTAATTATTTAATATGTCGCAGGACCTCACAGCGGAAATAGAAGGCGGAATTCCCCTCGTGGGCAGTGTTAAGCCTTCTGGCAGTCGGACTTTAGCTTTAAAACTTATTTACGCGTCAATTTTAAGTGGCGAGGAGTGTGTACTTTCCAATGTTCCTAAATGTAAATTTATTTTGGACGACTTGGAGCTGGCGGAAGCGCTTGGCGTGGTTTTTAGCCGGAGTGGTAACAACCTTACGGTCAATGCCGGAGGACTTGCGGAGTTTAAACTTGTCGACAAAAAAGCGGGCAAAATTGCTACATCCGCGTTTATTGTGCCGGCGTTGGTGCATAAATTTGGCAAGGCGATGGTGCCAAAAACAGCCAGAGCCGGTGATTACGCCAAAATTTGGCAGGCGTTTGGCATGGAAGTTAAAGACGCTGGGGCGGATCAGTTGGTGGAAGCGGTAAAACTCCATAGCGCGGAAGTCGTTTTGCCATATAAATCCAGAGTTCTTACGGACATGGCACTGTTGACCGCGTTGTTTATTTTAGGTGACAGCACGATTCTAAACGCCAGCACAGACATTGAGACGGACGATCTGATCGAGTTTTGTAGCAAACTAGGTGCGGAGGTTGCGCGCAAGGAAGACGGGTCGATTAGTGTCAAAGGGGCAGAGGTGTTTAGAAGTGTAACTTATGCTTTGCCGTACGACCGGGAAGAAGCCGCGTTTTTTATTGTCGCCACGCTGTTAACCAACGGGAATATTACACTTTTGGACCTGGAAAGATCCCGTCTTCTGCCGTTTATCAATTGGCTGTCAAAACTTGGCGCAAATTACGAGTTTGCCGACGGGAACATGCGGGTTTGGCATAATAGCGGGACTTCTTTTACGGCAACAAATCTAACAGTCGCCCCACATCCGGGTTTTATGACTGATTTTGCACCCTTTGCGACACTACTTTCTTGTTTTGCGGCCGGGGAAAGCAAGATAACGGAGCATGTCCTGGCAACTAATTTGGATTATGTTAAGGAACTTAGTCGCTTGGGTGCAAAAATCGCCACGGAACGCGTCCAGGATTCCTTGGATATAGTCATTACCGGACCGGTCCAACTTAAAGCCGGTAAAATGCCGATAACTAACCTAAGATATGCGTTACCAGCTTTACTTTACGGACTTTCTGTGGAAGGAAAAAATCAACTGGTTAATTACGCTATTGTGGAAAGCGGATTTGAGGACATTACAAAAAAACTTAGCTCTTTAGGCGCCCTCATAAATCCGACTTGACCAGCGTAAGTCTAAAAACACATTGTGGGTTGCGATAACTCGCCTACTTTTTTTGTTTAGTCCGTAAATAGTCTATAATTTGCGTTAATGGAACTCCAGCTGTTACATTTATTTCTCGCCGCGCTCATTAGTTTGGCGTTGTATCCTCTGTGGATCAAATTTGTCTACAAGTATCAGATGGGTGAGGATGTGCGGGGCGACGG
>CAZTSS010000026.1:1453-7977 GCA_964616765.1 uncultured Candidatus Saccharibacteria bacterium | reverse complement strand
TTGACAAACCCAATCGAGTCTGCTAGAGTGATGGGTCGCTTAAAAGGGGGGGGGCGCAGATGACAAAGATACAAGTCAAACAAAAACACAAAGTCAACATGCTGGTTAAAGGCAATCTGCGCCACCTTACCTACAAGCTACACGCGCTAATTCATGCCACACTACTTGGTTTAAAGACTAATAAGCTGATAAAGCATCCTCAAGGCCAGCTGGAGCTGGAGTTTGAAGGCGACAAAACCAATCTGTGGAAAATGATTAAATGGTCCAAAAGCCGGCGATTAAGTAGCGTTAAAGAGGTGATGTTTAGCTTTACCTCCATCAGCGCGCTTTAATACTAAACGCTCTGGAACAAGCTTAGACGGCCGGGTCAAATTTCCCATGGTAACAAGTGCTTAATGCCGTCCTTGTCGCCAAAACTTACATCATCCATACTGATAACAAGTTTTTCATAATTATCCCTGATGGCTTGCAGAGAGGCGTATTCCCGATCTACGACCTTTTGGTCGGCCAGCGTATAGGTCACCTGAACATACTTTTTATCGTTTGGTTTTTCCACAATAAAGTCCACTTCTAAATCCTTTACCGTGCCCACATACACCCGATAGCCTTGTTGTCGATAATAAAGAAAAATAGCGTTCTCCAAGTTCTTGTTTAAACCGGGATCAAAAGACGAAAACAAAAAATTTTTGTACGACAAATCGTTAAGATAATATTTTTTAGCCCCAAGCAGGATACTTTTACCTTTAACATCGTAACGATCGACTTCATGAATCAGGATGGCCTGACACAAATAGCTAAGGTAATTATTAACAATATCATGAGTGGCGTTGGACTTGTTGGCTTTTATAGCTTTGGCGATGCTATTAACCGAACACATGTTACTTATATTGTCGGACACAAATTTAAACAAATCGCCAAGAAAGGCAGGTTCCCTGACATTATATTTTTTAACAATATCGTTTAGCAGAATAGTGTCGACGAGCGAGGAAACATAATTGGTTTGGACCTCGCGATCCTGTAACTTGTACAACTCCGGCAACCCTCCAAGTTGCAAGTACTTTAAATAGGACTCCTTGGTGGCGGGAGACGAAGTCAGTTGGCAGTACTCGCTAAACATAAACGGAAAGACTTCAAACTGCACAAACCTACCACTTAAATGAGTGGCTAGCTCGCCGGAAAGCATCCTGGAGTTAGAGCCGGTGATAAAGACTTCGCAAGGTTCCTGTGGGTTTTGGGTAAGCGAATTTACCAACTTTTCCCAACCCTCAATTTCCTGAACTTCATCAAAGAAGTAGTAGATTTTGCCTTTTGGTGTGTATTTATCTTTGTACCGACTTATTAACAGACCCAAATCCGTATAAGCTTTAATAGCGTCAAAATCCAAGAGTTCTTTGTTTAAATAAAAGAAATTTTCCTGTGGCACCTGTTTGCGTAAGTCAGAAATTATCTGCCGTAGCAAATAGCTTTTTCCGGTACGCCTTTGGCCGGTTATAACCTTGGTCAAAGAGTTGTTTAAATGCTTTTCGACTTTAGAAAGATATAGGGATCTGCGGAAACCTAAAGCTCCCTGATTATCGCCACCCGGCGTGTTTATCCAGGTGTTAGCTTTGATTAACTTGGCTAAAACTTCATCCATAACCTAAACTTTACCACTTTTTGGCAAAAGTTTCAAGTATAACCTAAACTTTGGCGGCCTGTTCCTGCTCTTTGGCCATTTGGAGAATGTCCTCGTAGTAAGTTGTATCCATTTCCCCGGGGAAAGGCGTAAAGTCTTTGGTATATTCCAATACCTCGTCGGGAAATTTTCTCTGCGGAGTTTCCCCGTCCCACACGCAGATGATTTTTAACCCCGCTTTAGCAGCAGAAATACACCCGGTTAGAGAGTCCTCAAACGCTAAAGTTTCTTTTGCCGAGATTTTAAAGTGGGCTAAAGCTTTTTTATAGACTTCCGGATCGGGCTTGGGATGTTTGACTTCGTCTCCGCACAAAACAAAGTCAAAAACCTCTTTAAGCTCAAAATGGGCAAGTATCCTGTCCGTCACCGCCTTAACCGTATTTGTTACCAATGCCGATTGCAACTTCTTCATCAACTTAAGTTCGGCGACAAAAGGCCAAAAGCCTTCCGTCAGTTCGACGCTGTCCAAATGCGTAAGAAAAGCATTTTGTGTCAAGTCAACCAGCTCTGGCAACGGCCGGGGGTTTTGGAGGGCATTAGTTTCAATAATATGTTGCCACCGGTCGGCAACTGTGTCACCGGAAGTCCCAAAAGTAAAAATGTCCTGTTGCATAACCTTAGCTAGATCCGCAAACGCCATATCCCAAGCGCGGTTAGACTGAACCACCGTCCCATCCAAGTCAAAAATAATTAACTTCTTGTTGGCAAAATATTCTTTAAACATTAGTACCTCCCAAGCGGGTTTTTCTTTTTAGTAACGACAAAATAAGTATTGAGCAAAATTACCGGCACGCCCAACAGCCAATTGACAGGAAAAACATACCACCGGTCGTAGCCAAACAAAAAGATCCACAGGGCGTAAATAAAACCGATGCCAAAGTAAAATCCTAAAAAGATTGCAAGCGGTAATGGCATGCTTTAAGATTATCAAAGAAAGGGTTTTATGGCAAAGCAAAAGCAGGACGACAAAAAGCCACGGCGAGCAAGTAAATCCGATGTATTGGAGAAAATCGATTTTGGTGGAGAAAGCAATCCCAACAGTCAGAAAATCGCTGGCGACAAAGAGCTAGTTACCGACATCTTAATCCCTGACTCGGAAGTGCTGGAATTTACTTGTCCCACTTGCGGAAAAATTTCCCAAAACGATGTCATTTTCCTGTGCAACACCTGCGACAACAGCGAGCTTATCTTTAAGGACGGTATTTACATGTGTCCGCAATGCCTATACCCGGGCGACAACTTTGAGTGCATGAAGTGCGAAAACAAACATGTGCGGATGAGGCATGTAGTATCAACTAAGTAGCTTTTTAATCGCTTTCTTCAACTCTGGCAAATCCAGATGAGTCGTATCCCACACCACTTGGTAGTCTACATCCAGATATTCATGGATGATCTTGTTTCTCATCCCAATTATACTATTCCACTTGATCTCAGGGTGAGCGATTTTTAATTCCCTGCTAACCCTAGCTGCCGCTTCCCCAATGATTTCTAACCCCCGCACGACGGCATAATTAGTTTCTGATACAGAAGAGTCGGTGAAAAGTTCTTCATCAACATCAGATAGAAATAATTTGATGTTCTCGATTTCGTCCAGAATGTGTTGTAAATAAACCTTATCTCTGTCTGAAACCATAGACGGTTTTTACCTCCTGTAAGATGCTTGGACGCATGTACCTGCTAAGCGCTTTCTCGGTTACCAGATCAACATCTTTCTTCAGGTAATCCTCCAGCTCTCTTTGAATATCAACCAAAGTAAAGTAACCAACGGGGGCGTTAAATCTTACCAGCAAATCTATGTCGCTTTTTTCGGTCTGTTCTCCGCGAGCGTATGAGCCAAAAAGCCCCAAATATGAAATGTTGTTTTTCTGGCATATGTCCTTAATATGCGCTGAATTTAGTAAATCTTCCATGGCGGTATTCTAACACGGGAATGTAACCATAGCTAACCGAGCCTCACTCCCAGGACCTTGTCTGTATTCCCATCCTACTCGCAACCGAGATAAAACCATTCAATAACATGCATGATGTTTTTAACTGATAGTATCGTTTTCGTCGCGTTGTTACAGGGCTAAACCATGGTGCGGACATGCGCACTATGGTTTTATGCTGTGTTTCTGGTACAGAGTGACTTTTTGGGTACAAAAATTCCAAGAAAATCTGAATTTTTCCACAAACATCATCCACTTTTCCGCCACGCTACGCAGTTTAGCGCAAAATTCTTTAGCGAACCGCTTTTGATCACAATCGCCTCCGGCTCAAAAACCGAGGCATATAAATTTAGCAACGCAATTACATCCAACAGGGCGCGGTAGCTGGACAGCCCAGACATGTCAATATAAATTTTGGTAAACCTGTCTCCCAGCTTCATAGCGTCCTTAATATTAAACGCGTCTAACACCGCAAACTGAATTTCCGGGTGCTTTTGGCGAGCGACTTTTATACAATCCAAACTTATATCCGTGGCGATCAGATTTCTACACCGCTCGTAAATTAGCACCGATGTCGTCCCCCACTCACAACCGATCTCCAGCACCCTGTCTTGCGGAGTCACCCAGGTTTGAATCGTCTGGCGGTATTCTTCTACACCGCGCGTTGCAATAAACTTTGTATGTAGTTTGTATTGTTTTTCATTAGCCATGTTGACCTTTCTACGACTTGGGGACAAAAAAGCGCCCAAAGCCGTACACACTCAATTATGTACAACTTCCGGCGCTCTAAAGTATAACTTGCTGAGCTACTCCCGCCAAGGCGGAATGGCCTCCAGAATGGGGAAATGTTATCACAAAGGCGCGGGTTTTCCAAATTTTTCAGAATTCAACGGACTCTAGCTTGATATAACTCCGCTGATTCTTTTGGACGACTCTTCGTACTCTGCTTTCCACTCCGCATGCGACATCATTTCCGATCTTTCCCAGCCCACCGGCATAAGCTGAGTAAAGGCGTACTGGCTATAAATCTTTTCCATCCCAATTTTAAACCGTTTGACAAGGCTAACTGCCTCCGGATTACCAGAACGGGCATCCTCAATAAGCGGATCCAGATTAGAAACAAGCGACCTAACACCAACTGCAACGCTATGAATGGGTACCAACCTGAAAGGAACTTTCTCTCGTACATCCGCCCGTTGTCCAGACAAGTCCAAAATACGACAATTAATATTTCCTACGGGCTGTGTTTCTGTTGCAGGAACGGCCACACCGTTTGCCTGATCAAGATAGAAACCGTCGACGACAATTGCCGCGTGAGAAAGAGGTCCGGGAGTTGCGTACGCGATCTTGTCGACTGGAAAACCCACCTTGTCTAACACCCGAGCTAGGATTAGTGAGCCATACGCACAATTAGTACGACCAAGTTCCAGGGCAGTGGTTGGCCAACAATCGCTCCAACAGCCTTTGTGCTCCTGATTAAGCGCATACATCTTATCCACTAACCTTATAAAAAACCTCGTTCGCCCTCACCCGTCACCAGCTTGTTCGGTAACTGATATCTTTGGATATGTAAATCTAGCGCCGGAAGCAGAGATTGATATAAATATTCCGATCTCTGTTCTGGAGTCAAAAACCCATCAACACGGTCTGCTTCAAATCCGGTCATGGCCTTCCACGACACTTTAAAGAATTCTTCCATAGCAAGATTATACTAACACAAACCATTTTCTGTTAAAATTACCCAACAAAGTAAGGGGAGTTATGATTGAGGAAACGATTTTAAATTTTAAGGACTCTTTCCCGGATACCTTAAGGCGGGAAGCAGAAAAACTTCTCGGTATCAGGCTGGAGCTTGGTAACCGATTAAAATCCGCAGACAGCTACTCTTACAGATTAGACTCGGCTACAGGTTCGTATGTAGGTAAAATCCATCGGTTTGAAGACTGGCCACCAAAAGGAAAAATCCAGTTAATCCATAACTTGTTGGACGAGAACCAAATCCCACACGAACAGATTATCTATGAAAATAGCCAGCATGCTATCTTCAAATTCGGTTGGCAACTATCAATATTTATCCCAGGCGGTACTGTCCGCGAACAACGGGCTACGGGAATTGTTAGCGACCAAGAATATTTTCCAAAAGTCGGTGCCCTACTTTCCAAAGTTCATAAAATAAGGCTAGAAAACTACGGCTCTCTGGCAGAAAAAAGTCGACAATTTTCTACTTTTAGAGACTACACGGAAAAAGAATTAGAAGACCTACATTTTGATGTTTTGCCAAAAGAGTTAGCTTGGGCAAAAGGCGTTATAAACGGAGCCATAAATTTTGTCCGACAAGATTTACAAGTTAGAAATTTTGCAAGTCCGGTTTTGCTCCATGACGATGTTAACGAGGGTAATGTAATGTGGAACAACAACAATCCCTTATTGATTGACTGGACAGACTCCTTAGCAGGTCCAGCAGTTAGAGATTTTGCCACTATGACTTTTAGAGCAGATACACCTATTATTAGATTTATTGAGCAAGGTTATGAGGAGAAAATCGATTTAGAAGAACTAAAATTGCATCAGATTTTACGCTTTATCAGGCTTGGTAGATTCTACTTTTTGGAGGATAAAAATCTAGAAGAATTGGAAAAAATGATGACGCGCCTACAGAACCTTCTGGTTCGCCCACATCCTTTTGGAGTTTAGTATGAGGCTTTGCTAAGCTATTTCTGCCGAGGCTAGGCGGTTCACAAAATGAAACTTCGTACTACAAATTTGGTAAAATACCTCAATGAATAGCGTTATTTCAATACCGTCAAACATTCCGGAAAGTCTTGGTGTTTACTTAAATCTGGTTGGTAAAACTCTACTAAACACTTATTCAGCAAAGATTTACGGTATCTACATATACGGCTCGTTGTCTTACGGGGACT
>CAZTSS010000026.1:0-1443 GCA_964616765.1 uncultured Candidatus Saccharibacteria bacterium | reverse complement strand
GATGACATAACGAGCGATGTTGATCTTATAGTAGTGATAAGGAAACCTTTTACTAAACGAGATATTAAATCTCTGGAAGGGCTTCTAGAACAGTACCGGCTTTTACACAACGGTTGGTTGAAACGCACAGAGCTTGATTTCATAGAAATCAGTGAGATTAATCAAAAAATCAATAACACGATTGAAACTTTAAGAATTTCTGACAGCGCTGTAAAGCGTAAAACCACAATACACGGTGCTAGCATCGATCTGGCTAACTTATCAGAATGCGGAATCATACTTTTTGGGCCACATCCTACAACCTTTATGCCAAAAATAAGTCAAGAATTATTAACGCAAGCCTTAAAGGAGAAATTCCTCGACCTTAAAAGAAATATACCAACATGGATGAAACTAAACCTTTGGAACCAGGCTTTTATTGCCGTCCAGCTATGTCGTGTTATATACACTCTAAAAACCAAGAAATACGGCTCAAAAAAGACGGCCACAAAATGGTGTGCCGGGAACTTGCCCGAGCCACTAAACGAGGTAGCTCTAGAAGCAGATTATAAAATTGAAAATTTCAATGGACCGTTGAGCAAGACTTTGGAAAAACATATTCCCAGCTTGGTTGCATACATAGATAAGATGTTTAAAGCGCTGGAAGTTAACACTGCAACAGATAACTGATAAAATCGGGCTTAATGATTATAGGGACAGGTGTTACAAAAGCATTCACGGGCGAGCCGTTGTTTGAAGATATAGACTTTAAAATCGGTAATAACCGCAAAATCGCTTTAGTCGGCAAAAACGGTTGTGGTAAGTCGACCCTGCTAAAGACAATTGTCGGAGAACTGGAACCGGATAGAGGAAGTATTACAACCTACGGCAATAAAATCGGCTACATCCCGCAGGAATTTATCTTTCCGGACGAGCTGGTCGGTGAATACCTAGAAAAGAAGCTCGACCGTAGTTGGGATTTTTACAAAGTCGAACAGTTGGTGTCAGAACTAGACTTTGCAAATTTCGACCCCTACCAAGAATTGACGACACTAAGCGAAGGCCAGAAAATGAAAATTAAGCTACTTGAGATATTGCTGGAAAATCCGGACACTCTGCTTATCGACGAACCAACAAACCACTTAGATATTGAGGGGATTATGTGGTTTGAGAAATACATCGACCAACTAGCAAAAACTGTGTTGATGATTTCGCACGACAGAGAGTTTCTTAACAATACAGTCGATGAAATTTGGGAGCTAGATAACAGGAAACTGCTAACCTTTGTCGGCAATTATGACTACTACAAAGAAGAAAAACTTAAGCTAATCGGCAAATGGGACGCAGAATTCACCCGATTTATAAAGAAAAAGGCACAGTTGGAAAAATTATTAGAACATGCCCGCACGCATAAAATCAGCAGAAGAGGAGGAACTGCTCAAGTAAAATCCAGAATAAAACGGG
>CAZTSS010000025.1:0-8106 GCA_964616765.1 uncultured Candidatus Saccharibacteria bacterium | reverse complement strand
TGGCCAACGCTGCTGCGGGACTAGCCTCCTGGCAGGGCAAAACCTACTCCCCCGAATGCAAAAACTGCGTCAGGATAAAACCCACCTCCCACATGGAGCCATTTTTCTTGTGCTTAATGGTAAAACCTCCGCACAAACTTGATGGGTCTGTGCGGAGGTCCGCGCTTTAGAGAATAGTCACAACTTTCCGGGCTTTCTCCAAAGCTTGTTTTGCTCTTTCCACACCGGCTTCAAACTCGGCGGGAAGGCCATCCGAATACAAGACGGGAACATGCGCGGGATTCAGCCAGGTCAGATTCAGCGTGTCCAGATACACACCGTTTCTGTAGGCACTGCGCGGAATCCGGCCAGTCACCGTATAACCCACCCGCTCAAGCGCCCGGCGCGAGGCTTCGTTTCGATCCCGCACGCTGGAATGAATCGTCAGCCGGTGCAACATGACCGATGCAAACCAAGTGCGGGCTAGGTGCGCGCGGGAAGCCACGCCTTTGCCCCACCAAGTCGGATCAAAGATAATGATCCCGGAAGTGCAGGATCCCGTCACAAAATCAATGCCATGCAGGCCGGTGTTGCCCACAGGCAAGTCGCAACCGTCCGGCAAAATAGCCCAAGACACGCCCTTGGAGTCTTTTGCCGTCTTCTCCAGCCACTCCCTTTCGTCAGCTTCTGTGAACCCGTACAGACCGTTAGTCCACATGTTGACCTTAAGGGACGACATCATCTCGGCGTAATACCCCGCCCATTCCAGCTTGGCCGGAACAAGCATTATGCCGAGACCGTCATACTCCACTCTGATTTTTGGACCGTACATGTTTCCCTCCATTGCACTAAGATGTAAAGAGCGACTGATCCGGACGCATCAACCTTGCGCGATTGCAAAGTTGCCAGACCAGAGAAACTGCCGGAGGGAAGTTGTTATTGATGGTGAAATAAAAAAGGCTTCCGTTTCCGGAAGCTTATCTTGTCAGCCAAAAATGGTTAAATGCCCGCAGATAAGCTATAAATTAGGGACTGCTTCAACAGCCTCCAAAGAGGTATTGATACAACCCATAAATTTATAGCCATCATTCTGCCAATGCATGTGGTTATTATAGCACGGTCACCGCGAGGTTGGTAGAATTAGTGGGTGATGTACGGTAAATCCTACTTCGACTTTCAATACGACTTTGCAAAACTGCTCGAAATTCGGTTCAAAACTCCGATACTAGAGTCGATTTTTCTTTATACAAACATTTATTTGCAACTGACGCACGACTTTAGTTTTTCCAAAGAAAATGCGGTGTGGCAAAACTTTATAGCCAACTTTAAGGATGGACCTGACTATATTTACCAAAAATATCTTGAGTTTAATACCGACAAACAGGACGCAAACGATTCCAAATTTGGCTGTTTTTCTTACCACTACGAGCCCGAGGATAAAACAATCAAATTGCACTTCACCAACCGCGACTATTCCGGTCTTGGCCCTTTATCCACGACACGCCACCAGCTAAGACAAACGGAGATAAAAGATATGTTTACAGATATTAAAACTAACTATCCGCAAGCAGACTTCGTCAAAGGAAAATCTTGGTTATACAATTTAGAACCATATCGGTCATTATTTCCACCCGAGTTCTTGGCAGAACTTAGAGAATTCACTGGCCCCGAATGGCAATTCCTTACAAGATGGGGGCAATTTATAAGTAGCGAACGGGAAGTAAAACAGGATCTTGCCCAGAGATTTCTCGCTTGCGCAGAGTCAAAAGACGATGTTGACTTAATCTTGGATTGTTTCCCATTAAAAATTCTTACGGCAAAAATCCAAATTTCCATTTTCTATGATTACTTTCAAAACCGTAAATGCTAAAATGCCCTCATTATGGAAGATTTGATTATTAGACCAATCCGGGAAACCGATGCAGAAGATATTGCCCAAAATCTTTTCTCTACAGCGACGGTTGAAGAAACTAGAGAGGGTATAAAAAAGGACCTGCCAAGAATTGCAGAAGGTAAGTATATGCGTGCGGTAGCCGAAACGGAAGGTAAAGTTATCGGCCAAGTTGCCTTTAAAATTCTAGGTAGTCCGGTGAAACAACATATCGTTGATATAGAAGGGGTTGTGGTGGCAGAAGAATATCAAGGCAAAGGTGTTTTTAGGAGACTTATGGATTACGGCATAAATTGGGCGACCAAAAAAGGCGTGGAAATAGCTATAATAAGCGTCCGTAAAGGCGTCCATGCAGAAGATGTTTACCGTCACATCGGCTTTACCCAGTACGGTGAACTGAAAAACGGCATAAAAGAGCCTTGGGGTGATAAGAAAACCTTTGACGAAGTTTTTCTATATAAAAATTTGGGTTAATGTATATGGACAACATTGATCTGGTTAAACAGGTACTGGGGCAGCACAACATAATAGCCGATGCACTAACTCCGCTAACAGGCGGGCAAGTAAACTTAATCTACAAAGTGGATAATAAATTTATTCTTAGGATAGGAAGGGACAGCGATTCTGCTCTTAGGTTAAAACACGAAACTGAGACATTTGAAGCGCTAAAAGGTAGAGTCCCGATTCCAGAAATTGTTTATTTTGGGGAATACGAGGGAAGCACCTACCAAATTCAAAAATTTATTGATGGAGAATTACTAACAAGAATTTGGACAACAATAAAACCGACTCAAAAAGAAGACTTGGTAAAGGAGATGATCAGTTACCTCAAGAACTTACACCAAATCTATTTTTCTGACTTTGGTTTGCAGTATTCCAACAAAAATTATGGTTGCTGGGCAGACTATTGGGAAGACAAAATTGACAGAATAAAAACTCGACTGCATAAAATAGAGACCTACTTGCCAGAAGATTTGCTGGACCTAGTCTTCGAGTATTTTAATAAGAATAAAAGGCTGTTGGAAAACGATGGGGCTGTTTTTGTTCACGGGGATTTTTGGCCTGGAAACATTCTTGTGCATAAAGGCCGTGTTAGTGGTTTTCTTGACTTTGAGTTCGCCATACAGGCTCCAAAAGAATACGAGCTTCTTTCGCTAGAAACATTTTGCTTGTATCCTAACGATTACGAAGAACAGGAAAGATTTACAACAGCAGACTTTGCTGACCTTGCCATCTTGGTTAAAAAATACTATCCAGAGATTTTCGAAACGCAAAACCTAAGAAAAAAACTTGACCTCTACCAAATGATTAAAGCCATCGATTCCCATGTGAGCTATCTAGAGAGACATTCCCTAACACCCAAAAAGTATTACCCGGTAAACCCAATCGCAAAAATAACCAATTTTTTATACGAGGAGGGGGCGCGGGTTTTTTAAGCAAAACCTACCCACCCGTATAACCTGCGGACAGTTGGCCACAAGCTGCCGAAATTCCAACCCCAAAGTTTTGGCGTAAGGTGTTTTTGATTCCAAAGTCGTCCAACACCTTTTGAAAAGCGTGAATTTTTGTGCTTGAAGAAGCGTTAAAGCGCTCCTTTGTCGGACCAGGGTTAAACCGAATCAATTTAACCTCAAACAAATAGCTTTTTGTACCCTGTTCTTTTACCAACTTGGCCAAAGCCTTTGCGTGATCTATCGAATCGTTTGTATCTGCCAGCAACACATAGGCAAGTAAAACGCGCTTGTTGGTTTCTTCCACATAATTTTTAAGTGCCGACATA
The DNA here is from genome assembly GCA_964616765.1 of uncultured Candidatus Saccharibacteria bacterium. Lineage (GTDB taxonomy): Bacteria > Patescibacteriota > WWE3 > UBA101185 > UBA10185 > JBBAAW01. The sequence goes on along the minus strand of CAZTSS010000025.1, from coordinate 4,456 downwards.
ACATCCGCAATTGGATAAACCTTAGTTATAGGCATGAGCTCAACGCGTTGGTTTGGAAACGGGGAGTGCAAAGAATATCCCAAATTTATTGACGGAAATCCCTTTTGTAGACGCCTGATTCCGGGAATAATTCCAACCGTGGATACGCTTATTCTCCGCTGACTTAAACCCAATTTATCTTTAGCCGTCATAATCTGCAAAGCGTCAAAAATATACGGGTTGGCTAGCGGCTCACCCATACCCATAAACGCTATACTGTCGATCTTTCTACCGGTTTTGATAAAGTACAAAACTTGATCGACAATTTCGTCTGCCGTTAAGTCCTTTTTAAAACCCATTGCCCCCGTTGCACAAAACTTACATCCCATAGCACAGCCCGATTGGGAGGAGATACAAAGCGATGTGTGATCGTCACATCGGTGCTTGTTTCGCTTGAACTCCGTCAACACTGCCTCGATGTTATTATCCTCGCGCGTTGAAAAAAGAACTTTTGTGACCTGGTCGTCGCTGGTTTCGGCTATTTTCTTAAGTCCAATGATGTCGTCCCCCAAAGAGTCAGCCAGTTGCTTTCTTATATCGACGGGAAGAAAAGCCATGCTACTATAAGTACTAAAACCGCTACGGAAAATGCCTTCCCACACCTGTTTTTCTCTATAGGGCGGGGCGTGCGTTTCTATTAAGATGTTGGTTATCGTCTCTAAACGATTGCCTAATTTCATTTAACCTTTCTAACTATTTAGTTGTAACAAAAGAAACAAAAAGGTGAACCGTTTTTGCGGTCACTAAGTATTAAGTTAAAGGATTAGGCTCAACATCTAGGCGTATTGTACCATATCTTAAAACCCCTCATCCGCAAAGAAGCGTTTGAGAATTATGGAGGCGCTGATGCTATCTACCTTCCGGCGGGCTTTTTGCGGAAGTTCGTCTATAATCGCATCCGCCAGAGCCTCTTGGGAAGTGCCAAACTCGTCAATCAAAATTATGGGAATTCCTAACCGTGTCTTTAACAGCTTGGCAAACCTCCGAACTTCTACCGATTGCGGAGTGTCCTTTTGGTCGTAGCCAAGTGGCAAACCTACAACAATTGCTCCAACTTTATTCTGTTTTACCGTCCGCATAATGTGCTGAATCGCTGTCATCTTGTCTTTTGACAAAACTTCCCGCGCGGGCGCGACCACGCCATTTTTACCCAACGCCAAGCCGGTTGAAATGTCCCCAAAGTCAATCCCTAACACAAATTTGTCTTTATATTTGCTTTCTTTCTCCTGCATCATTCCTCCACCTCTGTTGTTATCTCCACTGCCGACTCTCTGGTGGGAATGTTTTTAAATAACGGAAGATTTGGATAAACCTGCAGGTCGGCTGATTCCACCCCGTTAATCTTGTTTAAAATATCATAAGCTTCCTGCAGATTTTTCCCCGTCACACTCTCAAACACTTTGGTTTTGTCGATTTTTGGCACAATAAGAAACCTAAAAGTCACCTGCAAATCCGCCTCCGTAGGGGAAAGAACCGTATTTTCCGTGTTCCCCAACACCTCCACCTGCAAATCCTTGCTGTAGGAATAAAACTCAAAGCCCGGCGCCACCAAACCACCGGAAAGTTTTTCCATAAAGTCGTTAAGCTCCGCCGTGGAATATGTAAGACCTTCTACCTGCGCCGTAATACTGCCGGAAAGCTTGGCTTTTTCATCTCCTACTTTATTATTATGGACAATGCTTTTTCCGCTGACTTTTTGGGACTTGTCGACCAAACTAAAACCCGTGGCCACAGCATTTTTAAGCGCGTCTGGTGTGGCTTGGTCTATGTAACTACCCAATTCCTGCTCCAGTTTAGTAAGATCCGCCTGGGTAACAACTTGAATTTCCTCGCTGGAACCGCCTTTAAAGTCCGCCGCGTTAGCCCCCGTCAGCTGACTCGATTTATAACCCTTCACACTAAATTCCCGTTCTTTTTTAAGATTGTACTGGTCGCCAATGGTTTCCGCCGTTACCGCCACTTCCGCCGTACCCTTGGTAATAGTAGTGTCGGGCGGGGGCGAGTCAGTTCTGGCGGGAATTTTTACCTCCGCGTCAGTCGTAAAAATATAAGAAGTGTCATCCTTTTTATATGTTACCTGGGTGCCTTTTTTAAGGGTAATATCTTCCTCCGTAGAGTTGTACAGCGTAATTTTACCCTTGGCCTTTTCCCCCTCCAGTTTAGTTCCGGTTGACGCAATCTCTGCCGAATGATCCAGCGTTCTGGTAACTTTTAACCCCGCCAGCACTTTTTTGTCCAAATCCGTCTTCATGCCGTCGCCCACTTTAACTTGGACACTTTTGACTGACTTTTGGGGACTGATATGCAACACAATTTCCGCGCCGTGTTTGCTCCGCAAAAACATAAACCCTAGTCCCGCCAATATCACAAGTAGAATTGGCAAAACCAACCCAAGTTTTTTAAAGTTAAACCCTAGTTTTGGCAGACTTATTTTTGGCAGGTTGACTTTGGGACCAGCCGATTTTGTCGGCACAGACGCCACCTGTACCCCGCCCGCCGTATAATCCGCTTCTCTCGGCACGCGCTCCTCTGTTTCACCTTTTAGAATTTTGACTAAATTCTGACCAAACGGATCCGCGGTAACAAAGTCAACCGTCTTACCCGCCTTTTTTGCCGACTGCAAGATGATTTTAAGATTTAAGATATTGTCCAGCAACACCGACCCCGCCGGAATCTCCAATTCCAACCGTTGGTCTGTTACCGCGGTTAGTATTTTTACCGCCTCGTAAGCGGAAGTGTAAATTTCTAAGCTAATTCTTTGCATATGCTTAACAGTCCGCAAATTAATAAGTCGCCCTTGTAATCCTGCGGTAAATCCACATAACCAGCGTCCAACTTGGTAAACACCGGCCGGAGTTTAAACGGCACTTTTTCCTCCCACTCGCGCCACTCCAGCATCTCCCAAAAGTCCGTCCGCTCCAAACCCGCCCCGCAAACATACACCATATTGGCAAAAGTTTTAACACCGCTAAAATTTGTTAGCGCCAACTCAAGACCGTCCATCCAAAAGTCCAGATCCCGCTCCAGCTCTTTGCTCCCCAAAGGTAAAGTGGCAGTTTTAACCAGCCGACCCCCAAACACTACGGAAATATCCGTAAAATCCGCGTGCACAGTAATAAGCGTGGCATCGTAAGTTGGCCCCACCCGGCCTTTAAGTTTTTTTGTGAGCAGATATTGCAACGGAAACACTCCGCCCAGCTCCAGTTTGACGGCTTTGGCCGTGTCCTCCAAAGCATCAATAAAGGTGGGCGCGCAATAAGCGTTAAAAACCTCTGTTTCCAGCAGTTCGCCCGCCTCGCCAATGGGATTGTAAACCGTGGCCCCGTCCAACTTAATATAAGTAGTTTCGTTTAACACCGTTTCCGGCTCAAACGCGTCGTTGCCGGTTGCCTGGTAGACTTCTTCCAGCGCGGTATTTAGGGCGGTTTGGTCAATTTCTTTGTAGACATCAGTTAAGGCGGACTTGGTGATTTTTTCCGCAAGCGACCTTTTTTGCCTGGCGGAGGTGATAACGGAAACCACATTGCCGTCAGAAACACCAAAAAAGATTTGGCTGGCCGACTCTTGGGGCTGCTGACTAAAACACCGCTCAATGCAGACATTTAGCGTTTGGCCAAACGGCTCTTTGTCGACAATCCTACCGTCCAGCACCACGCCGGTAGTTAAATGCTCCTGCGCCCAGCACAGGGGGAAGCCGTCTTTAAACAAAACCACCGTGAGTTTGCCGGAGTCAAACACCGCGCCAAAAAAATTGCCACCGCCAGCGGATTTTTTAAACAGGTTAAATATTGGGAGCATTAGACTTATTATACTAAAGAAAAGTTAAACAAGCGCAACGGCTTTAGGCTAGCTTATAACCACGCTCTTTAGCGATTTCGATCGTCAATTCCTTGGGAACGCCGTAGCTTTGATATAAAAGCTCCAGATCGGCATCCCGCAATTGTTGACCATTTTTCTCATACATCTTCTCCAGCTCGCGCAAACCTTTATCCAATGTCCGGTTGAATTTTTCCTCCTCGGCGGAAATCTCGTCAATAATGGTTTTTTGGGCCGTCTTAAGGTGGTTGTAATAACCGCTGTACTCGTCAATTACCACTTGGGCGACTTCCGGCAAAAAGTTTTTGTGACTGGTTAATTTTTGCGACTGGAAAATAACGCGCCGTAAAAGCCTCCTAAGGACATAGCCTTGCATCTTGTTGCCCGGTACAACCCCGTCGGCAATTAAGAATACCGCCGCCCGCATATGATCGGCGCCGATTCTGTAAACTTTATCTGTGACTTCCCCGAATTTTTTATTGGCCATAGTCCCGATTTTTTGGATCATGGGGTAAAATAAATCCGTTTCGTAATTAGAGCCTTTTCCCTGCACAACCCGCACGATTCTTTCCAACCCCCAGCCACAGTCCACATTTTTTTG
>CAZTSS010000024.1:0-8259 GCA_964616765.1 uncultured Candidatus Saccharibacteria bacterium | reverse complement strand
TGCACCCAACAACCCAAGTCGTCCGCCAGATGAATAACTTTTTTAGATATTACGGCTTTTCCATTGGGGAAGGTCCGGAGATTGAAACCGCGGAATACAATTTTAGACGACTTAACCTGCCGGAAGGTCATCCGGCTACTGATCTGCAGGACACGCTGTTTGTCAAAGAGCCTGATATTTTACTCCGCACGCACACCTCGTCCATAGAGGCCAGAATTTTGGAAAGCTACAAACCACCCATAAGAGTTGTTATACCGGGAAAAGTCTACCGAAACGAGACTCTAAGCGCTACTAATTCCTCGTTTTTTCATCACTATCAAGGTGTGGTTGTCGACAAAGGCATCACGATCCAAAATCTAAAGTGGATTATGGAAAAATTTCACCAATATCTGTTTGAGGACGACAACATTGAACTGCGGTTTAGATATAAGTATTATCCGGAAGTTTCACCAGGCATGGGCGTGGATGTTAAATGCCGTTTCTGCAACGGCGCAGGGTGTGCGGTCTGCAAGCAACGGGGTTGGGTGGAGGTGCTGGGTTGTGGCATGATTCATTATAATACTTTAAAAATGAGCGGCATCGATCCGGAAGTTTATACGGGTTTCGCATGGGGTATGGGCTTGGACAGGCTGGTTATGGCAAAATTTGGCATTAGCGATATTAGAAAATTGTACGGAGGCCTTGCTTACGCGTAGGTTGTAAATATGAAAATACCTTTAGGCTGGCTAAAAGACTATATTGACTTGGAGGATCTGACGCCTAAAGAGATTGGCGACGCGTTTACTCAACTTGGGCTTATGTTGGACAAACCTTTTGACGGCAAGGTTTTTGACTTGGAGCACCGATTTGATAGGTCCGACTGGCTCTCTATTCTGGGTTGCGCCCGTGACTTGGCGGCATTTTTAGGCAGAGACATAAAACTACCCAAGACCTTTACGCAGGAAGGAAAAAAGCCAACCAAAGAGCGGCTGGTGGATATCAGAGTGGAATCTCCTGACGCCGTCAATCGCTTTAACACCAGAATATTTAGAAATGTGACCATTAAATCGTCTCCCGCGTGGTTAAAGGAGCGGTTAGAAGCCTACGGCATACCATCAATAAACAATATTGTCGACATAACTAACTATGTTATGGTGGAACTCGGTCAACCTATGCATGCGCAAGATTTAGCAAAATTCAGGAAACAGGAAATAGTCATACGAAAAGCCCACAATGAGGAAAAAATTGTTACATTTTTGGGAGACGAGGTCACTTTGTACCCAGAGGCTTTCGTTTTAACACAAGATGGAGTAGCAACTGTACTCGGGGGAATAGTAGGTGGTAGAGAAACAGGAGTCGACCAAACCACCAAGGACATAATTCTAGATGCAGGAAATTATGACCAAAACATCGTCAGAAAAGTATCCAGAAAATTAAAAATCCAAAACGAGACGGTTTTAAGATACGATAAATTTTTACACCCAGATCTAACACAGTACGCAATAGAACGAGCTACATATTTAATTCAAGAACTCGCGGGCGGGGATTACTATCAAAATATCGACTGGAATCCAAAAGAATCTAAACCAAAAACCATGACTCTTAGATATAGCCGACTTCTCCAACTGGCGGGATTTGATGTTGCACAAGATCATGTAGAAAAGATACTAACCAGGCTAGGCTACACCATCGATCGCAAAACTTCCGGCGGACTAGATGTAACTGTCCCATATTTTAGAACCGATATTGAAGTAGAAGACGATGTAGTTTCCGATATCTTGAGAATAAACGGCTACGCAAAAATTCCCACAGCGCAAATTCAAAGCGCCCCACCTAAGGAAGTTACTCCGGAAATCTACAAACTGGAGGAACGCCTGCGAGACTACATGGTTCAACTCGGCGCGCACGAACATATTACAGATCCGCTGGTTTCCAGCACACTTTCCCGTAACGAGAACCTTGCGGGAAACTTTGTCGACGGCATGGCAGGTCAAATTACGCTAGAAAACTCGCAAAATTCCCAAAAAACCGCTTTGCGGACAAGCATCGCGGAAACGCTAAAAGAGATTGTCCCAAATTATACAAAAAATAAAATTATTTCCGGAACTTTATTCGAAATCGGAAAAATCTACACCCAAAAGGACACTAAAAAAACCTACGAATATTACCAAGAAACAAGAGTTTTGGAGTGTCTGGTGTTTGACAAAAACAAGTCGCCCAAAGAATTGCACAAAATTACCTCCTCACTTTTGGGCGGACTGTTAGAAAATGTGGGGATTCAAAATTTACGGCTGACAAAAACAAGCCCCACAGAAGCCTCAATTCATGCGAACGACATGGTCATCGGAACACTCCGCTACAACGGCTTTACGCTCCTTACCGAAGAACTCCTTGTCAATCCACCACATCCTCAACATGTGTTGACCGATATCCGAACCGATAACGCGATTGAAACCTCTCTGATAATTTCAAAAGATCTTCCGGTAGGAACGCTAATCGACGCCTTGGCTAAAGCGAACGGTGTAACCAAAGTGGAATTCTTGGAAGAATACGCAGGCAAAGAGCTGGACGATAACAAAAGAGCAGTTCTAATAAAAGTGTATTTTATACCAGAGGTTAATCAAAACCATGCAGAAAAGACGGTAAATTCTGTTATATCTGCCCTAAAACCAACTTTCGATATTTCAGTTCGTAAATAAAATTTCCTAAATGGAATCAAATTAAGGGTTGGTGGATTCGTCGCCACCGTAGATGTTGAGAGTTATTTTATCCTCGGCGGTTCGGCCGTTTTTGTCGCGGGCTTTGATTCTAAATTCCTTTTCCCCGGCATCATCTGGCTTAAAGACAAAGTTGTAACCATAGGGAAAAGAGCCATCATCGGTGATTTTTTCGTCGTCCAAATAAATGCTGACTTGTGTAATATCGTCCTCGCTCCAAGCGTCCACCTTTAACCTAAATTCTAAAGGCACAGTCTGACCGTCAGAAAAGCCAATAATTTCCGCAAAAATCTTATCACCAGAAGCTTTACCGTCCTCATCAAAGGATAATCGCGAGGTGGAAGTAGGCGGAAAGTAAGTATCGTCGCCTTTATAATTTTCCGCCACCCAGTTGTCCACCGCGTCCTGCCACTCCGGGAGCTCGGCTTTAATTTTGATATAAGTTTTTTGCTTAGTTTTTCCCGCGTCCTTACAAGCCTCGTTGGCAATTTTCCCGTCCACCTTGCAAACTTCTAGCCGTTGATACCAATCACTCACCGCCGTTGGCTCTGTGCCGTTGATAAACCATTCCTGGCGTCGATCATTTTCCCCGTACGGCAACATGCCGGTAAGCTTGTCGATTTCCATTTTTTTGACATTTTTGGGTGGTTCAAACTTTTCTATGGGTTTTTTAGCATTGTCCCCGTAATACAGTTTGATGTATTCCTTCATAAATCGGTTATAAATGGGGGTGGCGCCTGTGATACCGGAGGAAAGATAGGGGTTCATTTTGTCGTTGTTGTTATTGCCCACCCAAGTACCTATAACGACATACGGTGTAAAACCCATGGCGTAGTTGTCGCGTTTGTCATCGGTTGTACCGGTTTTAACTGCTACCTGATGGCCGGGAATATTTAATAGACTGCCAAAACCAAACGCCTCGCTTCTGGCGCCGTCGTCCGACAAAATGTCAGAAATTAAAAAGGCCACTTCTTCGCTTAATGCCCGCGTTCCCCCCGTGTCGACCCACTTATACAACATGGCCCCTGTGGCATCTTTGACCTCTAGCAGAGGCTCGGGTGGCCTAAACATGCCCTTAGCCGGAAAAACGCTAAATGCGCCAGTCATTTCCAGAAGTTTTGTTTCCCCACCGCCAAGAGTTAGGGCAAGACCAAAGCCTTCCGGCCGGTTAAACGAGGTGACGCCCATTTTTTTTGCCTGATCGATCATGTTTGAGATACCTGCAATTTTAAGGGCTTTCACCGCGGGGATGTTTAGCGAATTTCCAAGTGACTTTCTTAACGACATAGGACCTCTAAAAAAGCCGTCGTAGTTTTCCGGCTTGTAGACTAGTTGACCGGCCATGTTTTCAAAGGTGGTGGGAACATCCATAAATGGATAGGACGCCGTATAGCCTTGGGACAGCATAGTGGCATAAGTGATGGGTTTGATAGACGACCCGGGCTGGCGGAGGGCTAGCGTGACATTCAGATTAGGATCAAACACGCATGAGCCGGGTCCCGTAGCGCCGGAGACACAGTTTTCGGGCTCGGTGTCGCCAAAGTAGTCTTTAGAACCTACCATAGCCAGAATTTGACCGGTTTTGGGGTCAATAACCACCATAGCGCCGTTGCCCACATTTAGGTTTTTGGCTTTGGCGACCTCTTCTTTAACTATTTTTTCTGCCAATTCTTGGACAGTAAGATCCAGGGTTGTAGTTACGGTCAAACCTCCACCTTCGACTTTATCTTCACCGTACTTTTGGGCTAGGAGCTCCTTAACATAAAAGACAAAGTGGGGCGCCAAAAAAGAGGCGTGAGCGCGCTCAAAGTTAAGTTCCTCTTTTTTGGCGCCCTCATACTCCTCGTCGCTAATGTAATACCTTTTACCATCGCTCCCCATCCACCCTCTAACATTCATTAGATACAATACATAATCTTTCCGCGCCAGGCCTTTGGAAGGATCAGAGCTGTAGTACGAATAAACAGATGGGCTTTGTGGAACACCGGCAATATACGCCGCTTCCGCCAGAGTCAAATCCTCAGGCTCCTTATTAAAAAACGCCTTTGATGCCGTCAACACGCCGTAATTCTGCCCACCATACGGCGTCTCATTTAAGTACATCTGGAGGATTTCATCTTTGGAATATTTGCTTTCCAGCTGCAACGCCAGCACAAATTCCTTAAGTTTTCTGGTAATCGTCCGTTCCTGTGAGAGTAGGGTGTTTTTGACGACTTGTTGAGTCAGCGTCGACCCGCCCTGCAAGTCGCCCCCAAAAAAAGTGTTTCTTAGAGCCCTAATCATGCCTCGGGGAGAAAAACCGCTATGCGAGTAAAAATCCGCGTCTTCAGTAGCCAAAGTAGCGTGTTGCAAATTTAATCCGATGTCTTTTAGCTGAATCAACTCGCGATTTTTTTCTCCGTATACCTCGTAAATAGGCTTACCGTTACGGTCTAAAATCTTGGTTGACAATTCCTGACTCCGATTCAGCAGTTTGTCGGGCGAGGGAAGTTGATACGAATAAACCGCAAAAACCACCATCGCGATGACAAAAAACCCGACTATCCCTACCAGCATCGCTGTTGCTAAATAGGTCACCAACATTAACTTTTTGCTGGCGTATTTGCGTCGGACTAAAACCACATTTCTACCCGAATCTCCACCTGTCGGCGCTGTGCTTAATGTCGACCTGCTAAAAAAACCCTTGACTTTGGTACTAATTGCATTAAGCTTTCTTCTTCTGGCATTTGACCGAATCATCTTTTGATTTTACCACCTTCTGATATAATCTGAGGCAAGGTTGGTAGTTTGCCTAGCATATGTCAAAAATTATAGTCGACAAAGAAAAAATACAACAATTTTTAACCCGCGGAGTGGCAAATATTTTCCCAAGTACTGAAACTTTGCAAAAGAAACTGGAAAGTGGCGAAAAACTAAAAGTCTATCAGGGTTTTGATCCAACTGGACCATATTTACACATCGGCCACGGCATGGGCATTAGAGCTTTAAGAATCTTGCAGGAAATGGGTCATCAGGTGATTTTTTTGGTAGGCGACTATACTGCAAAAGTCGGCGATCCGGACAAAGAAACCGCGCGCAAAATTCTTTCCAATGAGGAAATTGAAAAAAATATGTCAGGTTGGAAACAGCAGGCATCCAGGCTTATTGACTTTGAGGGCGAAAATCCTGTGTTGTTTAAGAGAAACTACGAATGGTTGTCAAAATTAAACTTAGAACAGCTTATTACTCTAATGTCCCACGCGACCGTCCAGCAAATGATTGAGCGCGACAATTTTCAAAAGCGTCTTTCCGCCGGCAACCCGATTCAACTACAGGAGTTTATTTACCCGCTTATGCAGGGGTACGACAGCGTGGCTATGCAGGTTGACCTACAGATTGGAGGAACTGATCAGATTTTTAACATGCTCACCGCCAGACAAGTCGTAAAGGCCTATCTGAACAAAGAGATGTTTGTGCGGGCAAACACCATGATGGACGCGCCGGACTCGCGAACCATGAGTAAAACCAAAGGAAATGGCATAAACCTCTCCGATTCACCGGATGTTATGTATGGCAAGGCTATGTCGTACGACGATGCTCATATCTTGATTGGGCTGGAACTATTGACCGACACTTCGCTTACAGAAATCGCTCAAATCAAAGTCGCCCTAGCCAAGGGTGAAAATCCTATGATTTATAAAAAAATTATGGCAAAAAGAATTGTTGGGATAGTTTACGGCGATAAGTTAGCGGAGGATGCAGAAAAAAACTTTGAATCAGTCGTGCAGAATAAAGAAGTCGGACAGGAGAATATCCGCGGGATAAAAGTGGTTGGTGGCGTAACTCTGTTGGAATTTCTTAAAATTGCGGTAGGGGAGAGGTATTCGTCCGGCGACATTAAAAGAATGATCGAACAGGGTGGCGTGGAAATACATGGAGTAAAAACAACCAGCTTTGACAAAAAAATCCCTTCCGATCCAAAAACGGTTATTAAGTTTGGCAAACGCGAATTCTTTAGGCCAAAACACAATGATTAAACCACCCTTTGACAAAACCGATCCACAATTTCTAAAAATGGCCATAAAGAGCGATTTAATGCGAGTTGCACAGTCGGCTGGACGATTAACAAATCCGGAGTCTTACGATGTCTGGATGACTTTCTTGACTAAAGCTCAGGAAAACTTCCAAAAACTTCCGCCAAACGATCCGGCTTTAAAGATCAGCAACTACTTGAATGCGCTTCTTCAACCGAAGGAGAAAGTCCTCTACGACGCAAAATCGCGCCTTAAGTGGGCAGAAAAAGTCCTGGATGTCTCGTGCATGTTGGGAATTTCTGATACACTGGCATCATGAAAAAACTAAAAGACCTCCACAAAACCGCCAAAAAGTCTGGCTTTTATAAAAAGGCTATTATTATCTTTGCATCCTTTGCGCTTTTAGGAACATCGGTGTTGCCGTTTATCATATAGTAGAACAAGATCCCCGCTCGGCAATGAGTGATAAAATATCATCGTGACTCGGACATTTTTAGAAACACCGGTAAAATTCCTAAACAAAGTCGGCCCAAAGTACGAAAAACTTTTGGAAAAGCTAGAAATCAAAACGGTGGGCGACTTGCTGTATCATTTTCCCTTTAGATACGAGGACTACTCCAAAAAAGTTAGGGTGGGCGACGCGGTTGTAAACGATGTAGTTTCTATCACAGGCTGGTTAGGAAAAGTTACTAACATTGCCACCCCCTACGGAAAAAAATTAACCATCGCCACCTTTGTCGATCAAACAGGCTCATTAAACCTAATTTGGTTCAACCAGCATTATTTAAAAACCGTTCTTAAAGAAAATAAAACCTACACCATTAGCGGGCGTGTGACGCTGTATAAAAACAAAAAGTGTATTTTTTCGCCGGAATTTGAAGAAGGGGAGGGGGGACTAGCAACAGGACAACTGGTGGCTATTTATCCTGAAACGGCAGGAATTTCCTCAAAATGGCTCCGCTCTAGAAATAACGACATTGTAAAACGGTTTTACCTGACCGAAGAAACCGGCACCGACCTGATAGAACTAGCAGAATTTTTGCCCCTCGAGATCCTGCAAGAAAACGCTTTTCCAAAAATTACAGAAGGCTTTAGCAAAATTCACTTTCCACAAAGTTTGGACGACGCGGAAATTGCCAAAAAGCGCTTTGCGTTTGAGGAAGTATTTTTAGAACTACTAAAAGTGGAAAAACGAAAGCAGGACTGGAAAAAAGAGAAAAACGGATGCAAAATCGTCTATGCACCTTATAAAAACCAGATCGGCGCTTTGATCTCCAACCTCCCCTTTAAGCTAACATCTTCCCAAAAAAGTGCTTTGGACGCCATCTTTACCGACTTACAGGACGAAACTCCTATGAATAGATTATTGGAGGGCGATGTGGGAAGCGGAAAAACCGTTGTGAGTCTTATTGCGTCGTATCTGGCGTACTTAAACGGCTATAAAAGTGTTTTGATGGCACCTACAGAAATTTTAGCTAATCAGCATTTTGACACTTTTAACAACTTTCTTACTCAAAATTATAAATCGGGGGCAAAAGTGATTCAAAAGA
>CAZTSS010000023.1:0-8403 GCA_964616765.1 uncultured Candidatus Saccharibacteria bacterium | reverse complement strand
TTTTAAAGATTTAATTCGCACGACTCGCGTGTATGCGTTTTTGCCGTACTGGTCAGTGGACAAAGACATGAATCTAAAGAAGCTTACCGACCTTGCCTATTTTGGACTAAATGTCGACTCAAAAGGTCGGATTGTTACTACGGATGGTCTGTACACCAAATGGCGGAAAAGTGAGGATTTGACCCAAGCCCTTAAAAAGGTGAAACAAACCGGCGGACGGGGTTCTTTAACGCTAATTTGCCATGTTGATGAGGATATTGAAGGGGTTTTGGGGTGCAAAGGTTGTTGGGAAGATTTATTCACCGATTTAAAGAAAGAGCTGATATGGGCTGGCATTCAAGATGTAAATTTGGACTTTGAATATTCGGGCTACACGACCCCAAAAAATGCCCGGCTGTATTCCGACTTGGCTGGCTACTTAAATTCTAGACTTGACGAGGCATTCGGCGGGGACTCTTTTGTAGCCGTTTCGGCGTATGCTGACTCGGCTGATAGGGCAGAAAGAATGAACCAAGTCGACAGTAAAAATTCTGACAAAGACTCAAAATCAGAGGGAGAAGCTAATGTTAGGCTGACCGACCCTAAAAGTCTGGCACAGGTTGCTGACGCGATTTTTATCATGGCCTACGACTTCCATCGGCCCACTTCCGATAATGCGGGGCCGGTTTCTCCGCTTGAAGGTTCGTACACCACCACGAGATTAAATCTTGTAAAAGCCTTGGAAAGCTATTTAAAAGTCGCCCCGCCGGAAAAATTAATTATAGGTTTGCCGTTTTATGGTTATGATTGGGTCGTTGAGGACACGGAACCCATGTCGGCAAGGATCGAGGGCAATGACATAATCGGTTTTTCAAAATCCAGAACTTACGCCGAAATCACTGATTTACTGGTTAAAAAGCAGATCAAACCTCTTTGGGACGAGACTTCTAAGACGCCCTATTTTAATTATATTGACGATGAGACTGGCTCAAAACGCCAAGTCTGGTACGACGACGCTAAGTCTTTGGCCGTCAAATCAGCCCTAGTTGGGGATAATGGACTTTTGGGTGTGGGAGTTTGGGCGCTTGGCTTTGAGGGTGGTTACAGCGATATCTGGAAGTTCGTAAAGTCCGATTAAGGCACGGAACAGTTAAATCCCGGATTTTACATACTTAATAGTAATCTCTTTTTCTTCTTTATTTCCGGCCTCGTCGGTAGCCTCAATCTTAATTTTCACCTCGCCTTCCTCCACGCCTAAAAGAAGTTCAAACGAGTTATCGGGTCGGGAGATGGCCAATTTTTCATTTATTCTGACTTCACACTTCTCGTCGACAGTCCCTTTTACCGTTACCCGCTGATTTAAATTTCTTATAGTAGCGCCGTCTTTAGGTTCGATAAGTTCAATTTTGGGCTTTTTTGTGTCGTACATCACTTCCAATGATTGCGAGGTCTGACTTTGGTTTTGAAAGGCGTCTTCTGCTTTGGCGTAAATAGTGTTTTTTCCTTCAATTAGGTCTATGCCCTCAATGTTAAATGTTCCGTTTACATCAGCTATCGTATTGCCTGCCTGCGGTCCGTTAACAAAAAATACTACCTTACTTCCAGGTTCGGAAAATCCGGACAAAGTTATTGTTGACTTGTTGACGGAGCGGGGCGCGCCGTAGAAATACGGTGGTGGGGGTGGCAAGGTGTCTTCTTTTTCCACTGGCTTGCCGATTTTGGAGATTAATCTGAAGAATGACCCTACAACCGGAGCAAAAAAAGTCATGCCTATGACTATTACTCCCACAACAATAACCGTTGCCAGCAGGGTTTTATACAACCTTTTTTTAACTTCCTCCTCGTGCTGTTGCATCTTCTTAATACGTCCTTGTTATAGCTTTAATTCCTTAATATAGTTACGCAAGTCTTTGGCAAGATCGTCCCTTTCCAGCGCAAACCTGATGGTCGTTTTAAGAAACGCCAAAGGATCACCGGTAGTAAGCCACTCACCCTCGATAGGTTGAGCGATTATTCGCTCTCCCTGTTTGGCTAAGTTATTATTCATATCTGCTATCCACAATTCGCCACCCAATCCTGTTTGAAGCTTTTCTGCCTCCTCAATATATTTGTAGGAAAAAACGAACCTTCCAAACTGACACATATTGGAGGGGTTTTTACCTAAAGGCGCTTTTTCTATCAACTCATCGATTTCATATTTATACTCTCCATCAGTTTTATACCGTACCGTACCGTATTTATGCACTTCGCTATCCGGCATTTCCTGCACGGCCAAAACGCCCGCCGGTTGTTCCCGTTCGAACACATCAATCATTTGTTTGGTCACGGGAGTTTTTGCAATCGTCATGTCGTCACCAAACATATAGACAAAGGCTTCTTGGTCGTCAATTAAATCTTTAACTGCCAACAGTGGGGTGGCATTACCATAAGGTAAGTGTCTCTTTTGTCGCACATACACAAAATTGGCAATCTGCGGAATTTCGCGCACCATTTCCAAAGACTTTTCCTTGCCGTTTTGTTCCAACATATATTCCAGAGCTAGATTGTTGTCAAAATAATCCTCCATGATGCTCTGGCCGGATCTGGTGACCAAAATGATGTCCGTAATGCCAGAAGCTACCGCCTCCTCAACTAGATATTGAATAATGGGCTTATCAATTATGGGTAACATTTCCTTGGGTTGATTCTTTGTGGCGGGTAAAAACCGGGTGCCGTAACCTGCGGCAGCAATAACTGCCTTAGTAATTTTTTTATGATCCTTCATAGATGACCTTTCTGCCTTGTGGCAATTTTTGTCTGACTTTTTACTTTGGCGACTGGAGCCAGAGGCGGGAATCGAACCCACGACCTTTCCCTTACGAAGGGATTGCTCTACCAACTGAGCTACTCTGGCATCAAGTGTACACCTGCAAAGTTAATTTTAACAAATTTTGGCTTTAGTATCTGCGACTGATAAGGTTGAATGCGCCTGCCTCGTCGATTTCCATGTAGTTGGCCCAGCCGTAGCTAAAAAAGCCTATATCAACAAAGTTGGACTTTTTGTTGTGGTACGGGCGGTGGGTGTGACCACAGACTAAAAGTTGACTCGCTTCACCCACGGAGCTTCGTTGATCGGTTGGTATGTAGTTGATAACAGCCGGCAAAATTTTTGGTCCAAACAAGCCAAAGCCTACAGCTTGAACCAGTCCCGCAACATTAAGTCTAAATCTTCTCCAAGTGGTTCCGGCCTCGCCCACTCTGTTCCGCAAACACTTGTCCGAGTGTTTAGGAAACAAAAATTCGTGACCATGTCTAAATAAATAGTTGTGCGACGGAGTTTCCAGGCGATATTCCGTCACTGCTTGATTGCAAAACTCATACACTCGGTTGTCGGAATAAATTTGGTGATCGTGATTGCCGTAAACATACACTGTATCTTTTTGTTTTAACAAGGGGAAGAGTTGTTTCCAGTCCGACTGCAAGAAATCGTCAAATTTAACAGCCAAACCTTCCCAAAAGTCTCCATTTATAATCACCCTATCTGACTTGGCAATTAAATCCGCAAGGGCGTCAAAGAGTCTGATATTAAATTTGGTGGACAAATGCGTGTCCGAGAAAACTAGGGTTTTCACAAACTCATATTTTATCAGGTTTTAGCTTATCGCGCACAAAGCGTGACCTGATTACAGGTTCAAGTTTCGGACCTGTGGTTTACTGGTTTACTTTGCTACATTCTTAAGTATAGTTTTTACTTCGTTAACAATATTTTCACTAGTTGCTACAAACCAGCCCTTCTCTTTTGCCAGAATCAGCATTTCCTCTTGGTGCGAGTTGACTACTATAGCTTTATCCACAGATGTCAATAGATCAACATCCCCCGTGCTGTCGCCAAAGCCGATTTTATATATTTCTTCGGCATTATTTTGAGTTAATTTGTCTACGACCTGTTTCTTCTCTTCGTTATTCAGAATTTTAACTACATCTCCGGTGTATTTGCCGTCTTTGACAAGTAAAGTGGAGCAGAAATACCCATCAGCTCCAAGATATTTTGCAATCGCGCTTATGCTGGGGTTTGTAGCTCCCGATATAAGGATACTACAAAAACCTTTTTTCTTTAGTATGGTAAGCAACTTTTTTACAAAAGGATACAGTTTGTTACTACTTTTCAAGAAATCTTTGCCAACATTGCTTACCTGCGATTCTTCAAGACCTGCTAGCGCTTGAGCCTGCATTTCGACGACCCTTTTTGTCACTTCTGTGTAATCTATCTGCTTGGACAGGTACAGTTGTCGCATTTCTTGATCCTTTATTTTGTAAATAGGTTCGCAAAAGCCTTTATCTACCAGATACATGGTGAAATCCGATGTGGAGCTACCGGCGTAAAGAGTAAAGTCTACATCAAAAAGTGCCAGTTTCTTCACGGTTATTTTAGCGCGGGTGTTTTATCCACCCCCTCCTTTCCGATTAACATAATCCGCTTTTTAAAACCGCCACGAAGTTTAAGTTTTTTCATACGCTCTTTGTTTACTTCCGATAATGAGGATTTGGAGTATACAGCTATGGCTTTTACGACTTCCAAAATGTCAGCGAGTTCCTCAACGATATTGCTTTTATTTTCTAAAGCTAAGGCTAACTCTGCTGATTCCTCGTTAATTTTGTTGACCAATTCCCTTTCGTACTCATTCTTATTGAGCACCCTTGTTATCGGGCTTACTCCTTCTTTACTCTGGATTATTTGCGGAATTTTGTCCCTGACGAGCTTTGGTCGCATTTCTATCTCTAAATTAGTGTGTTTATATGCCATTTGCTTTATTGGAGCGGGGAACGGGGCTCGAACCCGCGACCTCTTCCTTGGCAAGGAAGCATTCTACCACTGAACTACCCCCGCACCTTTAGTAATTCCCTAAAAGCGTTTCCACCTTTATAGGATTTTATCATCTTTTCCCTAGTTTTTGCCTCTTTTTCGGTTAAGTACTCTTCCTTGTAGATCATAAGCCACTCACCCTTTTGTTTAGTTGACTTTGTTTGCCCACGATTATGTTCATCCAGCCTTCTAGGAACATCGTTAGTACATCCGATATAGTGTCTGTAAGTTAAAGAATTTTTAAGGATATAGACGCAAAACATACATATCAGAACCCGCGACCTTCCCGCCTTGGCGGGACATCCTACCACTGAACTACCCCCGCAACTTGTTCCTGATTATACAGCAAAAGCTACGGGATTTGCAGGACTTGGCCAGGGAAGATGAGGGCTTGGGAACCGTTTGGCAAAAAGCCTACGCTACCAGAATTAGCTTGGAGGATATTAACCCACAGCGTACCGTCGCCGTAGGCGCCTTCGGCAATTTCCCATAAAGTGTCGCCGGCTTTAACGGTGTAGGATTTTTCTGTTATGTCGCCTTTTACATAGTCATTAGCAACCCAAGTGGCGGAAGTGCTAACTGTACTATCGGTTGGTTTTTGGGTAGTAACATTTGTTTCATCAGTCGTGTTTTCTTCTGACTCATAGTCGTCCAAATTTTCCGTAAAAGTGGAGCTGGTGTCCGGCAATTGCTCAAAGGATTTATTTTTGTCGAGCTGATATTTAACCTGCTCAAAAGTCCAATAGGAAAATAGCGCCACAAAGACCAAGGCGAGCAAGGCAAGCGTTTTGTTGTTTTTCATACAACCTTTCCGGGGCGTGGTAAATTTATGGGCAAATTTTGGCGGGACCGACGGGGCTCGAACCCGCGACCTCTTCCGTGACAGGGAAGCGCTCTAACCAAGCTGAGCTACGGCCCCATATTTTACCTTCAGTGTTGGGCCGAACCCGCGACCTTCCCGCCACAGGCGGGACGCTCTAACCAAGCTGAGCTACGGCCCCATATTTTACCTTCAGTGTTGGGCCGAACCCGCGACCTTCCCGCCACAGGCGGGACGCTCTAACCAAGCTGAGCTACGGCCCCATGCGCACAGAAAATTTAGCAGAACGGGTGGCAATAGTCAATACAAATTGTTAATATTAGAGGGTGCAATTAAGATCGGGGGCGGAATATAAATTTACCAACAAAGAGGTGGCCCGGTTTCTTAAAGAAGCTTTGGCAGCCATGGAGATTAAAGGCGCCAATGTGTTTAAAATCAGGGCATATCAGAACGCCATAGCATCTATTGAATCAATTACAAACAGCGTTTACGACCTTTGGCAGAACAACCAATTGGATCAGATTATGGGCATGGGAGTTTCCCTAAAAAGCCATATTACCGAGCTGTTTACAACGGGCGAGGTGGGTGAGTTTAAGGCGTTAAAAAAGGATTTACCCGCGGGTATGTTTGCGCTAATCGGGATTAAAGGCGTGGGCGCAAAAACGGCCTATAAGTTGGCAGTGGCTTTTAAGTTGGTTGACGAGGGGACTGCGGTGGAGAAAGTTAGACAGGCTGCGGTTGACGGAAAAATCCGGCTCTTGCCGGGCTTTGCGGAAAAAAAGGAGGCTGATATTTTACGGGCGATTGACCAGGAAAAGATGACCAAAAATGTGATGCCTAGGCTGTTATTGCCCCAAGCAGAGGAAATCGCCGATCGGGTTTTAGCTTACACACGCCAAGAGCCGGCGGTTATTGAGCTTGAAGCACTGGGCTCCTTGCGTCGCAAAGCCCCTACTGTGGGTGATTTGGACATTGCGGTGGCGACGGAAGATCCGGAAAGCGTAATTAAGCACTTTTTGGCTTTTCCAGAGGTTGACGAAGTGACGGGGGGTGGAGATAAAAAAGCTTCTGTTCGTCTCAAAAACGGTACCCAAGTCGATATACGAACAAGCGAGCCGGCCAGTTTTGGCTCTATGGAGCAGTATTTTACGGGGTCAAAACAACATAATGTGCTTTTAAGGACTTACGCGCTAGAAAAGGGTCTGTCGCTTTCGGAATATGGGATTAAAGACAAAGGTAGGCTTTTGACTTACAGCGATGAGACGGGGTTTTATGGTAAATTAAGGTTGGAGGTAATCCCGCCGGAATTGAGGCAAGGCAAGGATGAAGTCCAGTTGGCAGTACAGAAAAAACTTCCTAAGCTGGTGGACTTGGGGGATATTAAAGGTGATTTGCATGTCCATACCAACCTTTCTGATGGCGTAAATACTTTACAGGAGATGGTAGAAGGAGCAATTAATCGGGGGTACGAGTATCTGGGGATTTCCGACCATTCGCCAAGCGTTGTCAGCCGAGGTAAGTACGAAGTTTTAGGTTTAATTGAAAAGTTTAGAAACAGTATTGGACAAATAAATACCACACAATCCGAGATAAGAGTACTTTTTGGGTACGAAGTTAATATACTGGTTGACGGGACATTATCATTGAGTGATGAGATACTACAGAAGCTGGACTATGTAGTTGCTTCCGTACATACATCCTTTGACCAGTCCAGAGAAGTCGCCACAGAGAGACTTTTACGGGCGATAAAAAACCCGTTGGTTTCCATCATCGGTCATCCGAGCGGCCGGCTGATTAATGAGCGGGAGCCTTTGGATCTTGACTGGGATAGGATTTTTGACGCTTGCTTGGAGTATAAAAAAGTCATAGAAATAAACAGTCAACCCAACAGGCTGGATTTGCCCGACGATTTAGTTTATGTCGCACAGAAAAAGGGTCTAAAGTTTGTTATCAGCAGTGATGCCCACTCCGTAGATACTTTGGACTACATAAAATACGGCGTCAATACGGCAAGAAGAGGCTGGTTGACTAAAGATTCGGTTGTAAATTCGCATCCGCTAGAAGTCGCCCAAAAAATGTTTGCCAAATAGCCAAATGCGGTATAATGCAGAGGCAGTTTGATGGTATAAAGTTTTTTAAAAGGAGGAATCATGGCAGGATTAATTCCATTTGCTCTACTCGCGTTAGTCGCGGTGTATTTAGTTGGTATTTATAACTCGCTGGCGTCGCTAAAAGTTAAGGTAAAAGAAGCTTGGAGCGGTATTGATGTGCAGTTGAAACGGCGGATTGACTTGATACCAAATTTGGTTGAGACGGTTAAGGGCTATGCCAAGCATGAGAAAGAGGTGTTTGAAGAGGTAACTAAAGCGAGGACAGCGTTAATGAATGCGGGATCGCATAAAGATGCATTACAGGCAGATAATCAGTTAACTGGTGCGCTAAAAACATTATTTGCGGTGGCAGAGGCTTACCCGGATTTGAAAGCACAGGAAGGGTTTGTAAAGTTACAGGGAGAGCTTAGCGACACAGAGAGTAAAATCGCATATTCCCGTCAGTTTTATAACAGTGTAGTCAGGGACTTAAATGCCAAAATTGTGACTTTTCCGGGCAATGTGTTTGCGGGCATTTTTGGCTTTAAACAGGAAGAGTTCTTTGAGGCGCAGGAAAGTGAGAAAGAGCCGGTGAAGGTTTCTTTTAACTGATCGAATCGGAAGAAAATTTGTGAGGGCCGAAGGATGGGCGCGAAGGCTCGCCTACGGCG
>CAZTSS010000022.1:0-8757 GCA_964616765.1 uncultured Candidatus Saccharibacteria bacterium | reverse complement strand
GAGGTCATCACCCTTCTGTAAGGCAGTCTCCGTTTTAACTGTCGGGAAATAAAGTCGGCAATTAGCTGAGCGTCGGTTTCCGCGTTTTTGACTTCTTCCACCGTCAGACTTGTTTTGCTTTTGGTTAGTTTTTTCAGTTCTTCTCTAACCTCGTCAACACCGGCGCCACCCTTGCCGATAACCACACCCGGCTTGGACACTTTAGCCGTTACAGCAATATCGTTAAGCGACCGCTCAATCTCAATGCCTTTTACACCGGCGGTTTCAAACCGCTTAGTCAAGAATTTTCTAATTTTATAATCCTCCAAAATTGCCGGCGCGGTAGCTTTTTTACTTAAGTACCAGCGCGAAGTCCAGTCTTTGCTGATACCTATTCTAAAACCGGTTGGATTAATCTTTTTACCCATTACTTATCCTCCTTTTGACCAACTTCCATGGTAATATGCGCGCTCCGTTTTAATATTCTGGAGTAGTGTGACCTTGAACCCGGACGACCTCTCTTGGCTGTAGGTGCTGTATCCGCAACAGCCTTGCTAACTACCAAACTGTCAACAGAAAGGCCTTTTTGACCCGCGTTAGCCACCGCAGACTTTAAAGTTTTTAGAACCATTTTTGACGCCTTAGTCGAGTCAAAAGTCAAAAACTTGATCGCGTCCGCCACTTTCTTCCGTCTAATAACCGTTAAAACCGGCATCACTTTTTTAGGCGAAACCTTGGCGTACTTATACACGCTTTTTACATTTGGCTGTTGATTAGGCTTTTGTCGCACTTGTCTCCTTGCCTTTCTTGGACGAATGACCCATAAATCTCCTGGTAAAAGAAAATTCGCCGAGTTTGTGACCTACCATGGACTCTGTGCAGTAGACCGGCAAAAACTGCTTGCCATTATGGACATCAAAAGTCATGCCGACCATCTCCGGCGTTATCGTGCTTCTTCTAGCCCAGGTTTTTATGGACTTTTTATCACCGGCTGTTTGGGCTTTAGCGATTTTTTCCATCAACCTTGCGTCCATAAACGGACCTTTTTTTAATGACCTCGTCATACTAGCTTTTTGCCTTTCTTGAACTAACTAGGTATTTTTGACCGATTTTTCTGCTCCTGGTCTTTTTACCCTTGGTCTTCCAACCCCAGGGCGACTTTGGCGACGGCATACCGACACCCTTATCTTTATAAGAACCGGCGTGCGGGTGATCGGATGGGTTGGACATAGCCACACCTCTGGTGTGGGGTCGCATACCCAAATGTCTACCAACCCCTGCTTTACCCAAAACTCTATTTCTAAAATCCTGGTTAGAAAGAACTCCGACCGTAGCCAAACACTCTTCTAGAAATTTTTTAACTTCACCGCTTGGGAGCTTAATATTAACATATTTTCCTTCTTTTGCCATAATAGTGCCGTAATTCCCTGCTCCCCGTACCAGCTGTCCACCGGCTCCCAAATTGACTTCAATATTATGGACTTGGGTGCTTAGCGGTATGTTTTTTAGTACGGTACAGTTTCCAGGAATTAATTCGATTACATCTTTTGACGACATTAGTTTTTGGCCGACTTGTAAACCTTCCGGAGCAAGAATGTACCGCTTTTCTCCGTCAGCATAATTTAGCAACGCTATGGTCGGCCCACGGTTGGGGTCGTACTCTAAAGCAGTAACCGTAGCCGGAATATCAAACTTTTCCCGCTTAAAGTCCACAATTCTATAAAACTTTTTTGCTCCTCGTTGTCTATGTCTGGACGAAACTTTACCATTATTCCTACCTGCCGGCCCTTTTAAGGACTTGATTAAAGCTTTTTCCGGCCGTAGTTTTGTTATGTCCCGGATTAGGGTCTTTCTGGTCCTTCTACCTTCACTTGTCGGTCTGTAACTTTTGATCATTTGGCTTCCTTTCCTTCTGACTTTTTATCTACCTCTTTACTTTTTGTCTTGTCCACTTTGGCTTCCTCGATCTTTTGTCCTTCTTTAAGTTTAACTACAGCTTTTTTCCATTTAGGCAATCTGGTGAAGCGTTGGGTTCTAAACAGCCTCCGCTTTTTACCCGGAATAACAGCGGTTTTAACATCAACGACTTCCACTTTATACTCTGTTCCCACTTCCTGGGCAATTTTGCTTGCGGACGCTTTAAGCGAGACCTCAAATACATATTGATTCTGACCCTCCTTGAGCTTGGTGGTCTTTTCTGTAGTTATTAGCCTTTTTAACACTTTAGTTATTTTTGGCATAGTTATCCTTTATTTTATCCAACGCCGATTTTTCAAAGACAATATTTTTATGCTTCATCAGCTGATAGCCATTAAGATTGGTAGAAAGCACCACTTCTACATTTTTGAGATTTCCACATGCTCTTACCAACTGACTATTAGCCTCACCTAACACCAACAATACATTCCCCACAAGTCCCCAGCTTTTTAATAACTCCAAGGCCTCTTTAGTCCTGCCTTCCTGCAAAGTTATTTTGTCGACTTCATACACATTTCCCGATGTCAATCTTTTGGACAGAATAGTGGCAAAAGCTGTTTTCTTCATATTTTTCGGCAGATCCAACGACCAGTCCTTAAAAACGGGGCCGTGGGCAACACCACCATGGCGCCAAACGGGATTTCTAACGCTTCCCACCCGCGCCCGACCGGTATGCTTTTGTTTCCACGGTTTTCTGCCGGAACCGGCTACCTCGCCACGGGTTTTTGTTTTAGCCAAACTTAGTCTTTGATTAAACGAATAAACTCTTAAATACTGGTTTACAAGTGAGTTGTTTTCCGCTAGGTTAAATAGTTTCCCAAAATCGCTTTCTGCGGTTATTTTCTCTAAAGCCTTGATGACTGTTTTGCTGTCCTGATCTTGATTTTTAGCTGTGGCTTTTCTTTTCTTGGCAACTAGTTTTAGATCCTTAGTAGGATCTTTGACTTTATCAAATGTATCGGCTTTATCAACTTTATCAACTTTGTTGATTATGTCGACTTTACCGACTTCCCCATTCCCGTCGTTATTAGTTAATGTTCTTTTTGCTACAACAGCCATAATTATATAACTCCGATGTTAACTTTGCTGTTTCTGGCACCCGGCACCGGTCCGGAAACCATTATGTTTAATGTCTCTTTGTCAAAGCCTACAATTTTTAAACCCTTTACAGTGATTTTTTTATTACCTAAATGGCCGGCCATTTTTTTGCCTTTTCTCACTCTGCCTGGAGTTTGGGAACCAATTGACCCGGTTTGTCTGGGAGAAGTGGACTGGCCTCTGGTAGTCTCCCCACCCTGAAAACCCCAGCGCTTCATGCCACCGGCAAAACCCTTGCCCTTGGAGAAACCACCAACGACAACCTGTTTACCCACCAGCTCGTTAGTAAGCTTATCGGCAAATCGATCTTCTAGTCGTACGGCTGTAACGGGCACTACTTTACCGTTTTCAGCAAATACCTGGGTCATATTAACTTTTTGACCTGTTAGTGTTTCCATATACGCTCTTTACTTACTAAGACAACTAAAAGCAACTAAAAAGGGCGCCCTCTGGGCGCCCTCACACTTCCCAGACCTATCAATCAAGTTTATATTTTTCCTTTTTTCCGTTAGTCAACATGTATTTGGACAGATTACTCACTAAATTTTTATGCTGATACCCACACCAGCCGGTAAGCTAAGGTGGGACAAAGCATCTATGGTTGCAGGAGTTGGGTCAACCACCTCCAGCAATCTCTTGTGAGTCCTCATCTCAAACTGTTCCCTTGATCTTTTATCAATATGAGGGCCTCTTATTACTGTATACTTTTCAATTTTTGTTGGCAAAGGAACCGGACCGGAAACCTGGGCTCCGGTTCTCACCGCCACATCAACAATCTTCCCACAGCTTAAGTCAATAACCCTATGGTCGTAAGAGTTAAGCCGAATTTTGATATTCTGTTTCTTAACTTCCTTAACGGCCATGGGTTACCTTAAGCTAGAACCTTAGTAACAACACCCGCGCCTACCGTATGCCCGCCCTCTCTGATAGCAAATCTCAAACCCTCCTCAATAGCAACCGGGGTAATTAGCTTGACTTTAAACTTGGCGTTATCACCAGGCATGACCATCTCTACACCCTCCGGCAAAGTAATGTCACCGGTCACATCAGTAGTCCTTAAGTAGAATTGAGGTCTGTATCCTGTAAAGAAGGCTTTGTGTCTTCCACCCTCTTCTTTGGTCAAGATCAAGCATTCCGCCTCAAATTCGTAATGAGGTTTTACGGATGCCGGTTTAGCCAAAACCTGGCCTCGCTCGATGTCATCGCGCTCAACACCTCTAAGCAGGATACCAACATTATCTCCGGCTTGACCTTCTTGCAAACTCTTTTTAAACATCTCAACACCGGTAACCACGGTCTTTTTGGTCTCTCTGATGCCAACAATCTCAATTTCATCATTGACATGGACCACACCCCGCTCGATTTTTCCTGTGGCCACGGTACCCCTGCCTTTAATGGAGAAAACATCCTCCACCGGCATCAAAAACGGCTTGTCGATTTCTCTTACCGGAGTGGGAACATAGTCATCAACAGCCTTCATAAGCTCTTCTACAGCCTTAACTGCCTCCGCGTCACCCTCTAGCGCTTTTGCCGCCGAACCTTTAATAACGGGGGCTTTATCGCCGTCAAAACCATATTTTGTCAACAATTCTCTGACTTCCATTTCCACCAAGTCCAAAATTTCCTTATCCTGCACCATGTCGCACTTGTTTAAGAACACAACAATAGCCGGAACTCCAACCTGCTTAGCCAACAAAATATGCTCTCTGGTTTGAGGCATTGGACCGTCCGGCGCGGAAACAACCAAAATTGCCCCGTCGGTCTGCGCAGCACCGGTAATCATATTCTTGATATAGTCCGCATGACCCGGCATATCAATGTGCGCGTAGTGGCGCTTGTCTGTCTCGTACTCAATGTGCGCGATATTAATGGTAATGCCCCTGGCCTTTTCCTCGGGCGCGCTATCAATACTGTCGTAAGCTCTAAATTGAGCTCCTCCCTTGCCAGCCAAAACTTTGGTAATGGCTGCAGTTAATGTGGTTTTCCCGTGGTCAACATGACCCATGGTTCCAACATTTACATGTGGTTTATTTCTATTAAAATCTGCCATAAGTTCCTTTCTTTAAAATTTTTCGACTTTTGCTTGCATAGTTAAGCAAATTCCCAAGTAAAAATCAAGGCTTTTTGCAAATAAGCTGGGCGACGCTTGCAGGCACCTCTGCATAATGACTGGGTTCCATGGTAAAACTAGCTCGACCCTGCGTCATACCGCGCAAATCCGTGGCATAGCCAAACATCTCGGAAAGTGGCACTTTGGCGCTTATTACCCTGGCATTACCCCGCATCTCGGTACCTTCTATCTGACCGCGCTTACTGGAGAGATTGCCAATGATGTCGCCCATGAACTCCTCCGGTGAAATAACTTCTACCTTCATAATGGGTTCCAAGAGATAGGGCTCGGCAGCCCGTTGGGCATCTTTAAACGCCTCGCTGGCGGCAATTTTAAAAGCAATTTCGGAAGAATCGACCTCGTGAAACGAGCCGTCGAACAAACTAACTTTTACATCCACCACCGGATAACCTGCCAGCACGCCGGTTTCTGAAGCCTCTTTAACGCCCTTTTCCACCGCCGGAATATACTCACGCGGGATAGCGCCACCCACAATTTTGTTTTCAAACTCCACGCCAGTCCCCCGACCCAAGGGTTCCATCTTAATAAACACATGACCGTACTGCCCCCGGCCACCCGATTGCCTAATATACTTGCCCTCTTTTTCCACCGTCTTTTTGACGCTCTCGCGGTACGCAACTTGCGGTTTTCCGGTGTTGACTTCTACATTAAACTCCCGCTTTAGCCTGTCGACAATGATTTCCAAATGCAACTCGCCCATACCGTACAGCTGGGTCTGGGAGGTTTCCGGATCGGTTTTTATCTTTAGTGTGGGATCTTCTTCCAACAATTTTTTGATAGACTCGCCTAATTTGTCCCGGTCTGTTTTAGTTTTAGGCTCAATGACAAGCCCAATAACCGGTTCAGTAAAGTTGATAGACTCTAACGATACCGGGTTTTTCTCGTCGCACAAGGTGTCCCCCGTAACCGTCTCTGCAAGTCCGACTGCTGCGGCAATTTCCCCAGCTTTAGCCTCTTTTATTTCCTCACGATGATTAGCATGCATCAACAATATTCTGCTTAGTCGTTCTTTTTTGCCTTTTGTGGCGTTAAAAATGTACGATCCCGCAGTCACCTTGCCGGAATAGACTCTAAAATAAGTCAGTCGCCCGACATACGGATCCGTCTGGACTTTAAAGGCGATGGCGGTAAAGGGGCCATTTTCGTCAATTTCAATTTCCTTTTCTTCACCATCGCGGGTATGGGCTTTGACCACTTTTAAATCTTTGGGCGACGGCAGGTATGCTACTACACCGTCCAGCATCTTCTGGACCCCAATATTAGAAAGCGACGCGCCACCAAATACCGGATACATTTGGGAGGAGGTGGTTAAAGTTCTAATACCGGTCCTGATTTCCTCAACCGTAAGCTCCTGACCGCCCAGATATTTTTCCATCAGCTCGTCGCTGGATTCGGCAACTTTTTCCACTAAAATCTTTCTGTACTGGTCGACTTTTTCCGCCATGTCCTGCGGAACGGGAACTTCCACAATCTCCTCACCCATCTTGCCTCTAAATTCGTAGGCTTTTTTCTCAATCAAATCAATAATGGCCCTAAAGTCGCCTTCTATACCTATGGGAAGTTGCAGGGCTACCGCTTTGTTGGTGAGTCTGTGGGCGATTGACTCCAAAGTCATGTAAAAATCGCCACCTACTTTGTCTAGCTTATTGACAAAAAACAGTAAGGGGACATGGTACTTTTCCGCCTGCCTATAAACTGTTTCTGACTGGGGCTCAACACCCTGGGAGCCGTCAAACAGAATTACACCACCATCCAACACCCTAAGCGATCTTTCTACTTCCGCCGTAAAATCAACATGACCGGGAGTATCGATAATATTAATTCGGCAGTCTTTCCAAAAGCAGGTGGTGGCTGCGGAGGTAATTGTAATGCCCCGCTCACGCTCTTGGGCCATCCAGTCCATTTGCGCTAAGCCCTCATGCACTTCACCAATTTTGTGCGACTTGCCGGTATAAAACAGAACGCGCTCGGTTGTAGTAGTCTTACCTGCATCGATATGAGCAATAATCCCGATGTTTCGGATTTTATCTAATGGGTAATCTTTTTTAGGGGTATCGGAAGCCATATATTACCGATCTTAAAACTTAAAATGTCCAAAAGCTTTGTTGGCCTCCGCCATTTTGTGAACATCGTCGCGCTTTTTAATTGCGTCGCCAATACCTTGGGAAGCGTTTTTAATTTCTTCTAGTAGTTTTTCTTCCATGGGCTTACCCTTTTTCTTTCTGGCCGCGCCAATAATCCAGCGCACTGCTAAAGCCTCCGATCTCTCGTACCTGACCGGCTGGGGTACCTGATAAGTCGCTCCGCCAACCCGTCTGCTTCTGACTTCAAGTTTAGGCATCACATTTTTAATGGCTGTCTCAAAAAGCTCCAGCGCTTGTTTTTTATCCGCGTTAAGCTTGTCGATAACACCGTAGACAATACCTTCCGCGGTACTCTTTTTACCTTTTTGCATAATTAAGTTGATGACTTTAGTCACCGTTTTTGATTTATGCACCGGATCTCCGGGTTTTTGGTCTTTTTTGACTGGACCTGATCTCATAATATTTTCTCTTTAGAAGACACGCCCCTTTCGGCGTTACTTCTTTAACATGCCTCCCGCACTAACTTCTTTCTTTCTACCATAAACCGATCTGGAAGTTTTGCGCTTTTCTACCCCCATTAAGTCGTACTTACCCCTAATAATAGTGTATTTTATACCAGGCAGATCTTTTACTCTACCACCGCGCACCAAAACCACCGAATGTTCTTGCAAAGTATGACCCTCGCCGGGAATATAGGCAGTAAGCTCCCTACCGTTGGAAAGCCGTACTCTGGCCACTTTCCGTAACGCGGAGTTGGGCTTTTTGGGTGTTTGGGTCTTAACCTGCAAACACACGCCCTTTTTAAACGGTGAGGCAAAAGTCCGGACCACCCGCTTTTTGGAGTTAAAAAAGTCCTGCAGAGCCGGTGTTTTGGTCTTTTTAGCTTTGGTCGTTCGTTTTTTTCTTAACAATTGGTTGACTGTAGGCATTATTCCTCCATTTTTGCTCTCTCGCCCGTAGGAATAAGCCTGCCGATGATGACATTTTCCTTAAGGCCGATGAGCCTGTCCACCTTACCAGAGCTGGCCGCATCGGTCAAGACGCCGCTGGTTTGAATAAACGACGCTGCGGAAAGGAAACTGTCGGTATTTAAGCTGGCTTTGGTAATCCCAAGCAAAGTACTCTTGGCCGTGGCCGGAGTCCCGCCTTCTGCCAACACCCGCTCATTTTCCTCTTCAAATGAGGCTTTGGTGGCAATTTCACCCTCCAAAAAGACTGTGTCTCCCGGATCGTCAATCCGGACATGGTTGAACATCTGTCTGACAATTGTCTCAATATGTTTGTCGTTAATAGACACACCCTGGGAGGAATAGACCTTTTGAATCTCGTCAATAATATATTTTCTAGTGGCGGCCACGCCCGTTGCCCGCATCAGCTCGGTTAGATCCAAATGCCCGGAAGTCAGCTTCTCGCCTTTTACCACCAGCTGGCCGTCTTTAACAATAATTTCTGACACGGGATCCACCATATAGTCAACCGCTAGCTCAT